>JBDTFL010000133.1:0-4699 GCA_039937955.1 Polyangiaceae bacterium
GACGGCAAGCTCGCCGTCACCAAGACGCCCAACGCCGATTTGCCCATGAAACACGCCCAAAAAGCGCTCCTCACGATGGACGTATGGGAACATGCATACTACATTGATTTCCGCAACGCGCGCCCGAAGTACATCGAGACGTTCTTGAAGAGCCTCATCAACTGGGACTTCGCGCTCGCGAATCTGAAGAAATAACGAAACAACAACGGGTGCCCCCACCCGCCACGTCCTCGCCGGCTTCGCCGCCTGCGGGCGTGTCGACCTCCCCCAAATCGCGGCCTGCGGCCGCTCAGGGGGAGGTTTTTTTTGTCTTCAGCTTCGCTTTCGGAGAGCTCATGTATGGCGTGAGATAGCGCACCAGCAACGTCTTGGTCTCCGTGAAAATCAGCTGCGATTCTTCTTCGGTCATGCGCACGGAAATGATGAGCATCGTGCTCACGATCTCCACTGCGAGCGTCGATACCGCCGCCAGTTGTTTCTCGTCCAAGCTGGGCGCGCGGGTCTTCAAGATCATGGCGGCACGGCGCGCGAATTCTTTATTGAGCATTTCGCCGGCTTCCAAAAACTCCGGCGACAATTTCCAATTCATCAAGATGGCGCGAAAGCCTAGATTTTGCCGGTGATACGACGCGTACGCGTCGATGGTGCGCTCCAGCAAATCGCGCCACGGCGTGACGTCGATGTCGATGCCGACGAACTGCTCGAAGAGCTGCGACGCGTCCGCGAGATGTCGCGCGGCGATCGCATCGAACATGGCCCGCTTGTTCGGAAAAAATTGATAGATGCTGCCGATCGAGGTTCCGGCCTTCGCGGCGATCTGCTCGGTCGTCGTGGCGTCGTAGCCGGTGGAAATAAAAAGCTCGGCTGCCGTGTCCAAGATGCGCTCGACACGCGCGCGACTGCGTTCCTGCAGCGGAATTCGCCGCGAAACCGCGTCTCTTGACAAATCTGAGGGATCCTTCACATTCTTGTCGAACGTGAGGGTTGTCTCATGTTTCGTTTTTCTAGCGGATTTCACCACCGGCGTACGCGCCGGTTTTTGGATCGCTCGACGTTTCATCTTTCGATTGAGTGGAGACACCATTGCAGAACGCGCATCATTCTACCGCCAATAGCGTCATGACTCCCAAATCGACCGCGCTCGCCATTCGATCCACGAAGCCGCCGCCCGGTCCGACTGGGATGTGGGCCTCGCTCGAGAACATCCGACGCGGTTGGCGCGATCCGCTTTCGCTGCTCACCGAGACCACGCGCAAGTACGGCAAGGTCGCGATGGCTCGCTTCGGGCCGATGCGTTACGTCGTGGTCGAAGACCCGGTCGCCATCAAGCACGTGCTCCTCGACAACGTGAAGAACTACGTGAAGAGCCGCAATTACTCGGGCATCAAGCTGCTGCTCGGCAACGGCCTGCTCACCAGCGAAGGGGATTTTTGGCGACGTCAGCGAAAGCTTTCGCAGCCCGCGTTTCATCGCGATCGCATGAACGGCTTCGTCGAATCGATGGCGCTCGCCACCGACGCCGCCATCGTGCGGTGGAACGAGATGGGCAAGGGCCGCTCGTTCGAGGTCGACGTTCACGAAGAAATGACTCGGCTCACGTTCCACATCGTGGGTCTCACGTTGCTCTCGCAAGATCTGCTGGGTGATGCCGAGGTCACCGGAAAGGCACTCACCGTCGCGATGTATTTCGCGAACGAGTATGCCGAGTCGCTCGTCGCCCTTCCGCTCTGGGTGCCGACGCCGAAAAATCGCAGCTTCGTGAAGGCGCGTGCCGCTCTCGATCAGATGGTGTTTCGCATCATCGCAGAACGCCGCGCGCGTCGTGTAGCGGAAGAATCTGACGATCCGAAATCGCCTGGAAATAAAGCCAAGTCAAAGGGCGATCTCCTCGACATGCTGATGGAAGCGCGCGACGAGGAGACCGGCGAAGGGATGAGCGATCGCCAGCTGCGCGACGAGGTCATGACGCTCATTTTGGCGGGTCACGAGACCACCGCAAATGCGCTGACCTTCACGTTTTACCTCCTCTCGAAGCATCCGGAGATTTTGCGCAAGCTGCAGAACGAAGTGCGCGAGGTGCTGGGTGACCGTTCGCCGCAACTTTCCGATCTGCCGAAGCTGTCGCTCACCAAGCGCGTTCTGGAAGAGTCGATGCGGCTCTATCCGCCAGCGTGGATGTTCGAACGCCAAGCGCTCGAAGACGACGAAATCAACGGCTTCCACGTTCCCAAAGGCTCGGTCATCGGTGTGTGTACGTACGTGCTGCATCGCGATCCCGACAACTTCGAAAATCCCGAAGGCTTCGATCCCGACCGTTTTTTGGGCGACCCCAAAGATCGTGCAAAATACACCTATCTTCCGTTCGGCGGCGGCACCCGCGTGTGCATCGGCAACGCTTTCGCGATGATGGAAGCGCAGATCGTGCTCGCGAAGATCGTGCAGTCGTATCGCTTCGATCTTTTGCCGAACACCAAGCTCGAGCTCGATCCGGTCATCACGCTGCGTCCGCGCGGCGGTTTGAAAATGAAATTGTCGCCGCGGGCCTAGAGAGTCGGCGCGTCATCTGCGTCGGCGCGCTCGCCATCGATACGGGCTTTTCGCACGTATGGGGAGTAGCCGAAACTTCACGGTGCTTACACGCGATCACATTCAGGCTTATTTTTGGCTTGTTTTGTGGACTCGCAAGCGCGCACGCGGTTTGCTGTGAGGCGAACCCATGAAAGCTCACTTCTTCATCGCTGCAGCAGTCGCTGCTCCTTTATTTTTCGTTCGCGGTGCACGCGCCGACCAGCCGGCGGTGGTCGTAGAAAATGATCAGCCCGCGCAGACGGCTCCAACCCCCACGCCGCCACCGCCACCACCCGCCGAATATCAGCGCACGACGAAGGGCACACCCGGCGCGTATTCGGATCCGGACAACGACGAATCGGACGGGCCGCGTGCGCGCACCGGATTTCAAATGTCGCTTCGTACCGGCTACGCGCTGCCGATGGGAAGCTCGGTAGGCGGCCAGAAAATGTCACAAGACTTTGGTGGGCAAGTTCCGTTTCTCATCGACATCGGCGGAAAGATCCATCCGAACATTTTCATCGGCGGCAACCTCGGATTGAACGTCGGTGGCTGCGGCGACCTCGTTGCAAATGACTGCGCGACGGTGAGCCTGCGCATCGGCGCGGAGATTATTTTCAGCATTCTGCCACGCAATCGAGTGAACCCGTGGGTGGGCTATGGCATCGGGCTCGAAGCATCGGGCATATCGGTGAACAACGGCACTCAGTCGATCAGTTTGTTCGGCCCTGAGTACGGTCACTTTTTGGGCGGCGTCGACTTCCGCGTCAATCGCGTGTTCGGCATCGGTCCGTTTCTCGATTACGGCATCGGCGAGTACACGAGCGCAAGCGTTACGGCGAACGGCATCACGCAGGACGGGACGTTCACGACCGGCAAGACGTTGCACGAGTGGCTCACGCTCGGCGCAAAATTCACGTTCTTCCCATGATCGCGAATCACTCGCAAAAATAAGCCTATTTTAGATCGCTTATTTTTCGAGTCAGCTGCCGCGTGCGTCGGCGATCAGCTCGTCTTTCAGAGAGGCGAGCGACGCTGTTGCGCCGACCGGATAAATGGCCGGCGCGCGTAGACGACGAAAGCGTTCGTGGAGCGCGGAGAGCGAAAGGCTCACGCGCTCGCGAATTTTTCGCGCGTCTTCCATCGCAGTCACGCGTTTTCCGTTGCGCATGACGTTCGACAAAAGCGGTGCGCTCGCTTTCGCGCCTTTGAGGCGCATCGGAAAGCCGGTGGCGCGATCGACGAACTTCAAATCCTTCGCGTTGCCGATGCGTTCGTTCGTCGCACATGCAACGTCGGCGACCGGTCGTTCGTCTGCGTCGACGTAGCGAAGGATCACTTTGCGACCTGGGTCGCTCGAGCTCGCGAGATTTTTTCCGACGCGCATGCGAGGCACCCACTGACCGCCGCGCTCGATGGCCGAGAGATCGAAATCGGCGGTCCACTCGCCGTCGTCTGCGTGCGCGAGCGCCAAGCACGAAACGATGAACGCCGAAAACGGCGCCTGACGTGCGCGATAATCTGCGATGGCGTGCTCGTCGAGGTGACGGCCCGAGCCGACCAACACCGGCTCGTCGAGATTCGCTTTCTTGAAGGAATCGATCGTGAGCGCGGCGAGCTCGACCAAATCACCACCGCCGATTTCGATCGCGACGTCTTGTTCGTGCCAGCTGGAGCTTTCCGCGCGCTGTTTCACGGCGTCGATGACCGCAGCGATCGATTCACGTGCGTTGCGATGATCAATGCGTAAAATGGCTCGATCCTGCGATGCTTTGAGCCACGACTCGAAGCCGCTCTTCTCACCCTCCGCCGCGTGCGCGTAACGAAGCGGCAGCGACGCACGGACCGGAATGCGATAGCGACGCGCCGCCAATGCACACGTGGTTGCGCTTGCACCGCCGACATAAGCGGCGCGTGCGATCTGCGGATTGCCGCCGAGACGATTCATCGTGGCGGCAGCGCTCTCGATGATTTCGCATCCGTCCGCCGCCAGCGCACAACGTGCAGCTTTGGTTGCAGCAAGCGTTGGTGCGGTCAGAGCTGCGCGCACCACCGCGCTCACGAGCTGCGCTTGCCAGAACGGCCCTTCGATCGCGAGAACCGGTGCACCCGGAAAAACCACCGAGCCCTC
>JBDTFL010000134.1:0-2972 GCA_039937955.1 Polyangiaceae bacterium
CGAGCGTGATTTGGATTTCGGAGATCGACCCCATCACAACAGTAGTGGGCCCTTTCCAATCCGCCGTCACCAGCCGGAAGAATTGCGTCCGTGGTCGCGTGCGTTCATGGAAGCTGCCCAAGAACGCGGACACGCGCGCATCGAGGATCACAATGTCGAGCGACCCTTAGGGGTGTCGCCGCATCCCATGAACAAGATCGTGGGCTGTCGCGTTAGCGTTGCCGAGGCATACTTAACCCTCAACGTTCGCTCGCGTCGCAATCTGAAGATTCGGCCCGACACGTCGGTGCGTCGGGTACTTTTCGAAAACCGTAAGGTTTGCGGCATCGAAGTCGACCGAGGTGGTCGCGTCGTCGACATTCCTTGCACGCGCGTCGTTCTCGCCGCCGGGTCCACGAGCACGCCGGGCATTCTGCTGCGATCGGGAATCGGTCCGGCGCACGAGCTCGCGCGTTTGGGCGTTCTACAAATTGCCGAGGTGCCCGCCGTTGGAGCCAAGCTCCTCGATCATGCCGGCTGCGCGATTTTTTTCACACGCATCAAGGGCGGCCCATTTTCCGACCGAACCGACACGCACGAAAATCCGACGCCGCTGCTTCAAACCCTGTTGCGCATTTCTTCTCCGCACTCGCAAATTCCAGGCGATTTGCAATTGCAAGCGGGCAATCGTGTTCCATTTCCGGGTATCGAAAATTGGATGAGCATGATGATCCAAGTCGGGAAAATGCGTGGGCAGGGGACCATTCATTTTGCGTCGGCGAGCCCGCACGAACGACCTACCTTGCGTTCGGCGCTACTGACTAACGCCGACGATCGACGTGAGGCGATTTTTGCGGTGAACGAATTGCTGGCGCTCGCAGAAACGAAAGCGATCCGCGAAGGCGCAACGCTCGTCTGGCCGCGCAAAAAAGATCGAAGCGGAGACGCGCTGAGCTCCTGGCTGTCACGTTGGAACGATTCGGGCTATCACCCGTGCGGCACGGTCCCCATGGGTAGGGAAGGATCGCCCGACGCTGCCGTGGACGGTCGTGGTCGCGTGTACGGAGCTAAGGGTTTGTGGGTAGTGGATGCCAGCGTGATGCCGACCGTTCCGAGCGTGAACACCAATCTGCCGACCATCATGCTCGGCGAGCGATTCGGCGCGTGGCTCGCAGCGGGTGAGTCCGAGCCTTAAGGTTAAGGTCTGGTGATGACGGGAGTGCCGAGCGCCTCGGCCTCGCGCAAGACTGACGACAAACCTTCGGCCTCGGACATGTGTACGAGCGCATCAGCCGCAGCAATGTGCGCGAGAGTCTCGGCACGCGACAAAACCCCCAAAAAATGGGCGTTTGCCTGCAACTTGCGCGCGAGGCGTTCGAGGCGATGTCTCTCCGGACCATCTCCGATGACGAGCAAGGCTGCGTTTTCGTCGGCGGCGTAGGCGATGGCGCGATCGACATTTTTACCGGCGACGAGTCGCGCGGCGACGGCGAGCACTTTCTGACCTCGGGCACGCTCTCGCTGCTCGATGCGCGCCTTGTCGACTGCGCCGGTGTCGACCTCGAATGAAAGCTCGGACGCCTGCACGCGCGCGATCTTCTCGAGCCGCATGCGCAACCCGTCGTCGAGCGCCCCCAGTAAATCGGTCTTCAGCCGCTCCGAAACGAATCGCCAACTCGATGTATTCTGCAACATTCGACCGATCAGCAGCTGACGCATTCGCGCTGGCATCGCCGTGAGCAGCCGCACGTCACCGCCGTGTGAGACGATCTCTACGCTCGCGCATTTTTGCAGAATAGGCCACGCACATGGAATCGCCCAATGCGCAATCACTCGGGAAAATGAGCTATTTCGTGAGACGGCGACCATCACGCGCGCGATCTCCTTAGCAGCCGAAAAAGCGCGCAACGGATTCTCGCGGAGCCTCGACGCAGCACCTGGCCAGCCGAACGCCGAGCCACGCAACGCGAGCACGGTGACGTTGGCTCCCGCGCTCTCGAGGGCGCGAACCTCGGCCTGAACGAAGTGTCCGGATGGGTCAGCGGCGTGCTCGGGATAGCTGGTCGTCACGACTGCAATACGTTCGCGAGTCACGCGGTGAGCTTTTCACGACTTTTTTGCGCCACAAATGGGAAAGTCGCGGCGATGGCAGCGCGGCGACTCCTTTTGATCAGGCACGGGCAGTACGACGAACGCGAAGAAGGCACCAAAGATCTGACCGCGCTCGGCCGTGCGCAAGCGAAGCGAATCGGCAAGGCGCTCAAAAACGATCGCATCGACGCCGTCTACGCCAGCACGATGTTGCGTGCGCGCACCACCGCTGCGCTCATCGCCGAGAGCCGCAGCTTGATGGTGCAATCCACGCCGCTCCTGTGTGAATGCATCCCTACCAAAGTCGGTTTTTTCATTCCGCCGGAGACCATCGCGGAAGGAAAAAAGCAGGCTGATCGTGCATTCGCGCGTTTCTTCAAAAAATCACGCACGACGCGCACCGAGCTCATCGTGTGCCACGGAAACATCATTCGTTATCTCGTCGCGCGCGCCCTCGACGTACCGACGGTCACGTGGCGAAAGATGGCGATCTACCACGCGAGCATCACCGAAATTCGCATCCACTCCGACGGGCGCGCGGTGCTTTTCTCCTACAACGACATCGCGCACTTGCCGCACAAGCTCCGCACGATGAGCGGAGCGCGCCCGAAAATGCTGAAGCAGCTCACGAAAGCGAGCATCCAAAAGAACTTCGAAAAGGTGAAACCGGAGAGCTGAGCTTAAATCGCGAAGCCTTCGACGATCGAGATGGGCATTGCGAGCGGCACGACACGCGAGAAGCGAAAACCAGCCTTTTCGAAGAGGTTTTTGAAATCGGCGGCGCTGCGTTGTCGGCCCTCGCAGGTGACGGTCATCATTTGCAGATCGACGAGCGGGCCGGGCAGCTCGGTGCTGCTTCTTTCGACGACGAGCTCCAAAATCAAGAGTCGTTTTCCGCTGTC
>JBDTFL010000135.1:0-6411 GCA_039937955.1 Polyangiaceae bacterium
GCAGATGACGACATCGGCGAATGTAGAGAGCGCCGCACGAAGCGCGCGAATGCCGACGCTCATGAACCCGTCGTCGTTCGCCAGAAGAGCGAGCGGTCTCAATGATGCTTCTTCCCACCTTTTTTCGGAGGGACCAGGTTGGCGCCATCCGCGCTGGCCAACGGCGTCGGGCCTGCGTCGGGAGGCGGCGGCGGCTTGGTCGGCAATGCAGCGAGCGTTTGAGCTGCTTGCGCTTTGAGCTGCGGGGTGACCGCAACCGACGCAATGACGTCGCTCAGCTCCTGTCGACGCGCCATCAAATCTGGATCGTCGGTGGCGCCGGCTACGACCGCCGTTGCCCACTTATTTTCCAAATCTTTGAATGCCGGCGACTGCCGAACCGGCGAATTTTGCGGCAAACCAACCGCCAAACGGTCGTGTGCGCTCTGACAGTCCCCCGCGGTGCAAAGCTGTGTGGCTTCGGTCAGCAGTTGATCCTCGGGCGACACGATCGGTTGCGCAGTGAGCTGCGTGTCGGACGAATCGTTCGTCGCTGGAGGCGCTTGCCCGAGCAACGCTTTGACTTTGTCGCACGGCCCGAGAGTGGCCGAAAATAGGGCGATGGCGATGACGGTTGAACGGAGCATCGGGGCGATGATGACCCGTTATGCCGCGAAAAGGAAATGGGACTTTTGCGAGCGTCCCCGACAAATAAAATTTAGGATGCGCTTATGGGTCGGCAGAAATGCAATGCCGCGATCGCATCGCTCGGAATCATCGCGCTTGCGGCGTGCGGAGACACGACGCCGTCGCCGCGTCCGCCTTCGGTGAGCCAAGCGCAACGTACGGATACGCAGTCGGAAAGGACGCAAACGTTGCGAACCCGCAAAGACGACACGGTCGATGTGATCAGTGGAGTCAAAATCGCCGACCCGTATCGCTGGCTCGAAGATGGAGAGTCGGCCGAGGTCAAAACGTGGACCGACAAACAGAACGCCGTGACGCGCGCTTATCTGGATGCGATCCCCGGGCGTGATGCGCTCACTGCGGAGGTCACGTCGCTCCTGCACATTGGTGCGGTCACGGCGCCGGCGGTTCGCTCCAAGAATGGAAAGACCCGGTATTTTCACACGAAACGTGAGGGCGCGCAGAATCAGCCGACGCTCTACGTGCGCGACGGTGGCTCGGGAAAAACGGCGGGCGTGGACCGCGCGCTCATCGACGTCTCTGCGCTTTCGGCGGACGGCACGACCGCGCTCGATTGGTGGATGCCGTCGCACGAAGGCGATTTGGTGGCGTGGGGCCGCAGCGAAAACGGCAGCGAAGACAGCACGCTGATGATCCGCGACGTCGTCACGGGCAAAGACCTGCAGGACAAAATCCCCTACGCGCGGCATGCGTCGGTTGCGTGGCTGCCGGGCGGAAAGGAATTTTATTATTCGCGTTATCCGGCGCCGGGCTCGGTTCCGGAGGGTGACGAAAAATACTTCTGCAAAATTTTTCATCACGTCATGGGCAAAGATCCGCTCGAAGACGAGATGGTTTTCGGCGGCGGCCGCGACAAGACCGACATTCCGCAAGTGATGATTTCGCCGAATGGCCGCTGGCTGGTCATTCGCGTCCACGAAGGTTGGGACAAGAGCGAGGTCTTCATGAGGGACCTCGCCCTCAAGACCAAAGACGCCAAAAAATGGATGGAGGTAGCGGTGAATAGCCCCGCGATTTTCGATCCGATCCCCCGCGACGACCGCATGTACATGCGCACGAACGACGGCGCGTCGAAGTATCACCTCTTCGCGATCGACTACAAAACACCGGACAGAACGCACTGGAACGAAATCCTGCAAGAGCGCGCCGACGTCCTCGACGACGTGAACGTCATCGGAAAATCGATCGTCCTCACTTACTTGCAGAATGCATCCACCAAGATTGAGCGCATCTCGCTCGACGGCAAACCGCAAGGCTCGCTCGAGCTTCCGGGCATCGGCACCGGGGTGGTTTCAGGTCCCGAAGAAGGCAACGAAGCGTTCGTCGATTACTACTCGTTCGTCACGCCGCCAGAGGTTCTGCGTTTCGATTTGAAAACCGGAAAATCCGAAACCTGGGATCGCGTCGGCGAGGGGTTCAGCGCCGCAGACGTCAAAGTGCAGATGATCTTCGCCACGTCGAAGGACGGCACCAAGATCCCCATGTTCGTGGTCGCCAAAGCTGGCGTTCAATTCGACGGCAACAACCCGACGATGCTTTGGGGTTACGGCGGCTTCAACGTGAACCAAACGCCGGCGTTCAGCTCGCGCGCCCTCGTCACAGTGAAACGCGGCGGCGTGTGGGTTACTGCTGTTTTACGCGGCGGCGGTGAGTTCGGCGAAGCGTGGCACCGCGCCGGCATGCTCGAGCAAAAACAAAACGTGTTCGACGATTTCGAAGCGTGCGCTCGCGAATTGATCGCTCAAAAAATCACGAGGCCGGAAAAGCTCGGCATCATCGGCGGATCGAACGGCGGCTTGCTCATCGCTGCCGCGGTCACGCAGCATCCAGAGCTCTATCGCGTGGGCCTCAGCCTCGTTCCGCTCACCGACATGGTTCGTTATCCGAAATTCCGAATCGCGAAGCTGTGGGTGCCCGAATATGGCGATCCTGAAAAACCGGAAGACTTGAAATGGCTCTACGCCTACTCGCCGTATCACCACGTCAAAGACGGCGTTCACTATCCGTCGATGCTCTTCACGAGCGCCGAGAGCGATTCCCGCGTCGACCCGATGCATGCGCGAAAAATGTTCGCGCGCATGGACCAAGCGCAGCACGCGAACGATGGTGCGCCGAGTCAGCCGCAGAGCAATCTGCCAAACAGCCTGGGCGACCACCCCATTTTGCTGCGGCTCGAAAGCAAAGCCGGCCACGGAGCGGGGAAGCCAACGTCGAAGGTCGTCGAAGAAGTGGTCGACGAAATGAGCTTCGCGTTTCACGAGCTGGGCGTTCCGCTTCAATAAGCTCCCTTTCGACGCCTTTCACGATCACTCGTGAATTCAGCTCGATTTCGGATCACCGCGACATCCTCGCATCGAGATCCTGAACGTGCTAACAGTCAGCTTCCGGTGTGAGCAACCCGCCGTCGCCGCGCTAGAAATCGGCCTCGAAAAAATCGACCCGCATAACTGGACAGATGTTCAGGGACCTTTTAGGGTCGGCGGTGGAGGTCGTCATGAACTACGAACATTCGATTTTGCGCGCGCTGCTCCGCCTTGCCCGTCGCCGCTCCACCGCTGACGCCGGACGTCTGCTCGACCGTGTTGGCGGCACCACCGCCGAGCTCCGCGACGCCATTCGCCGACTCGAGGCCGACGGCTTCGTGGCTCGGCTCACCGAAGAAAATGTTCGCCTCACCATGCCTGGGCTCGCTGTTGCCGTCGCATCGATCGCCGCGTCTCGTAGTACCGCGCGTCGCACCAAAGCTACACAGCGTGCTTCGCGACGAGCAGCGTAAGCCCAACCCTAGACGTGTACGCACGCGCAGCTCGGCTTTAACGCTATTGTCCTCGCGCATGTCGACGCACCACGCGAGTCTCCCTTAAATGCCGCCCACCAATGCGCGGGCGCACTACGAAGAGGGGGTCAAGGCGCGCACGCTCGACACCGAGGCGTGCGAGAAAAAATCACGACTGATCGGCTCCGTTCGTTTGGCGCTGGTCGTCATCGCGATCGGATCTCTCGGCGCCGTTGCCTGGGCGCATCTCGCGAAGAACGGACCGGCGTGGATTGTTCTCACGTTGTCCGTTGCTCTGTTCGCGGTCTTGGTCGTGGTTCATGGGCGCGTCATCCGCGAAAAAGAGCGCGCTGCAGCGGCGCTGAGATTTCACGAGCGCGGGCTGGCACGGCTCAACGGAACTTGGAAGGACCTTCCGTTCGCAACCGAGATCAACGCCGCGCCCAATCATCCATTCGCGGGCGACCTCGATCTGTTCGGCAAAGGCTCGCTCTATCACTACATCGATCGCACCGAGACGCGGTTCGGTCGCACGCATCTCGCCTCGTGGCTTCGTGGCGGCGTCGGCAATTTCCCGGACAACGTGCAGGCGCGCCAAGCGTCGGTGAAAGAGCTCACGAATCGGCTCGATTTCCGGGAAAAGCTGTTCGCTCTCGGCGCGCTCCTCGGTGACGAAAAACCGGATCCGGTTCCCATGATCGCGTGGGCCGAAGGCGGTGTTCCGCTCAACGCGCCTTCGTTCATGCCGATCCTCACGCTTCTTCTTCCCACGCTCACGGTCTTGTCGATCGCATTTCACTCGTCGCTGCCGCGCGGCGTTTGGGTCGGCATGGTGATCATTCAGCTCGTGACTGTCGCGCCGCTTCGTAAGCAAATTCGACTGGTTTTGCAGGCTGCTTCCTCACGCGAGGGTGCGCTAACGGCTTACGGCGAGATGCTGCAGCTCATCGAGCAAGAGCCGTTCGAGAGCGAGCTCACGGCGTCGCTTCGTGAAAAAGTCAAAGGCGCAACCGTTGCGATGGGCGAGCTCCGCAGAATCCTCGCGTTCGTCGACGCACGTCACAACGAGGTCTTTCGTCTTTTCATCTCGCCAGTTCTTTTGTGGGAGCCCAACGGCGCGTTTGCGCTCGAGCGTTGGCGAAAGAAACACGGCAAGCGCGTGCGCGCGTGGCTCGAGGCTCTCGGCGAAATCGAAGCGCTCGCCAGCCTTGCAGCGCTCGCGTTCGACGAGCCCGATTTTGCATTTCCGACCTTCGCGAACGCGCCACGCTTCAACGCGAAGAAGCTCGGTCATCCTCTCATCGCGCACGACCGCCGTGTGGCCAACGACGTCGCGCTCGGCGACCCGAACCCGCTCGCGCTCATCGTCACGGGCTCGAATATGTCGGGAAAATCCACGCTGCTGCGCGCTATCGGCGTGAATGCGGCGCTCGCATTGTCAGGCGGCCCGGTGTGCGCAGAAGCGCTCGAGATCGGAGATTGTCGTGTGGCCACCAGCATGCGCATTTCGGATTCGCTGGAAGGCGGCATCTCCCATTTTTATGCCGAGCTCCAAAAATTGAAGCTGGTCATCGACCTCGCAAGGGGCGCGAAGCCCGTGCTCTTTTTGCTCGACGAAATTTTGCACGGCACCAACACGCGCGAGCGTTTGATCGGCGCGCGAGCGGTCGCTCGTGAGCTCGTCGCCGCTGGAGCCATCGGCGCTATTTCCACGCACGACTTGGCGATCGGCGATTTGGAAGAAGAGCTCGGTGCCCGCGTTAAAAATGTGCACTTCGAAGAGCAGGTCGAGAACGACACGATGACGTTCGACTACAAGCTTCGTGAAGGCGTCGTGCAGAGCTCCAACGCGCTTCGCTTGATGAAGATCGTCGGATTGCCGACCGGCGCATGAGCACGCCGATCTCCATCGAAGCTTGGCGCGCCCGGGGGAAATTTCTTTCCACGCACGACGGCGAAGTGTGGTGGCTCGACACGGGAACGCCCGAAGCTTCGGCTGCTACGCCTGTGTGTATTCTGCACGGATTTCCTACGTCGTCCCACGATTTCAGCCGATTCATCGATCTCGCGAAATCACGCCGAGTCATTACGTTGGACTTTTTTGGCTTCGGGTTGTCCGACAAGCCCACCGAGTTCGGCTACTCGTTGTTCGAGCATGCGGACACCGTGCTCGCCGTTCTGAAAGAAGCGAAGATCGATCGCGCGCACATTTTCGCGCACGACATGGGCACCAGCGTCGCCACTGAATTTTGCGCGCGCCGCGAGCGCGGGCTGCTTCCGTTCGAGATGGCAAGCCTCACCTTGATGAACGGAAGCGTGCACGTGGAGATGGCTGATCTCACGTTCGGTCAGATCGCGCTGCGGTCGCCGCTCGCGAATCTTTTTGCAAAGCTCAACAACGCGCGCACGTTCAAGGCGCAGATGAAGCGAATTTTTGCGAAGCCGGTGAGCGAGGAAGACCTCGACGCGATGTGGTCGCTCATGGCGCGTGCCGACGGTCCGGCGCGTTTGCCGCAGACGATCCGCTACGTCGAAGAGCGCACGCGATTTCGTCGTCGATGGATCGGCGCGCTGGAGCGGCTTGATTTACCAGCTCATATTGCTTGGGGCCGGCTCGATCCGGTCGCGGTCATCGCGATCGCACGTCAGCTCGCCTCGGAAATTCCGAACGCCGAGCTCACCATTTGGGACGAGGTCGGTCATTACCCGCAAGTCGAAGCACCGGATGTCGTCGCGAAAACCGTGATGGCCTTCTGGGACAAGGTCGACTCGAGGGCTCAGTGAAGAACCGGCTCGACGCGGAAATTTCGCAGTAAGAAAAACATTAGAAGGTGATCCATGGGCGCGCGATAGATCGCGTCCGCACCGAGGAGCTCGGCGGTGATTTGCGTGACCTCCCAAGCGTCGACCTCTTCGTCGAGCCATTGTGCGGTGCTCAACTTCTCGAT
>JBDTFL010000136.1:0-23770 GCA_039937955.1 Polyangiaceae bacterium
GGATGAAGCCGCGGCAGAAGTCGCCGTTGCGTCGGTGCGAGGTCTCGCGGCGTCGGGCGACGAAAGCGATCTGGGTCGCTTGGTTCCAATCGTCGCAAGCGCAGAGCCACGCGTTGCACTCGCGGCAAGCTCGGCGCTTCGTGCGCTCGCACTTCGATTTCCGGAGGCCACGCGTCAGCTTTTGCGCGCGCTCGATCCGGATCGCGAGCATGCTGCTGCAGGTTGTGCGCTCGTCAGCGCGCTGGCAGAGCTCGCGCCCGATCAGCTTTCTGAGCACGATTTCAGCTTCGTCGAGCGTGCTCTTGCGAAAGGTGACGCACGCGCACGCCGCGTAGCGCTCGATGCACTCGCGTTGATTGGTGGAGCTCGTGCTGGCGACGCAGTTGCATTCGCGCTCGCCGACGAAGAACGCGACGTGCGCCTTGCTGCAGTCCGCGCGCTCGGTAGCCTTGGTCGCGCCGACCCGCTTCGTGGCGTGCTTTCCCACTCGCACGATCAGGAGCTGATCGCCGCCGCGCTTCGTGCGCTCGCCGAAGCGGACCCACGCTGCGCGCTCGAAGAAGCAAGCGCACTTTTGAAAACTGCCGACACGGCGATTGCCTGTGCCGCCGTCGAAGCGATCGGTCACGCCGATCTTCCCGAGCGTGACGCCGCGCTCGGTGAAGCGCTCACGCACGCACAGCCCGAGGTCGTGAAGCGCGCCCTGACCGAGCTCGCGCGCAATGCCAGCGTCGCATCGTTCGTTCGTATTGCATCGTGCCTCGATCATTCATCATGGGAGGTGCGGCGCCTCGCGTCCGAGCTTCTTGCGCACGTGCACGAATCAAAAGTGGTCGAGCTTCTTCGGGTGCGCCTCGAAACCGAAAAGGAACCGGTCGTTCGCGATGCGCTCAACGCTGCGCTCTCGCTCCCACCACCATCCACTTTCGAGAGCAAATAGTGGGTAAATCACTGCGATCGTTTTCCGAGCAAGGTTGACTAGGATGCCTCGTTTTATCGGCGACGACCCGGTGATGAAGTCGGAAGAGTTCCGACTGCTACGGGATCTGATCGGCGCGCGACTCGGCATTGCACTGCCTCACGACGGCGCACCGCAGCTCACGCGTCGTCTTCGCGAACGCCTCGCCGTTTTGAATCTCACGACGTTCGCCGAGTATCATCAGTACTTGCGGTTTCATCCGCTCGCGCAAGTCGAATGGGATGAAGCCGTGGAGCTCCTCACCACCAACGAAACGTATTTCTTTCGCCAAGAATTTCAGCTGCGCGCCTTCAGAGACGAGGTGCTCCCGCTGCTCGCGAAAGAGAACGTGCAGCGCCGCAGTCTGTCGGTGTGGAGCGCAGGATGCTCCACTGGCGAAGAGGCGTACACGATCGCAATGCTCATCTCCGACAGCGGGCTCTTCGCTGGTTGGGACGTTCGCGTGTTCGGGTCGGACATTTCCAAGCGCTGCGTTGCTGCCGCGCGCCGTGGCGTCTACGGCGTGTCGTCCTTTCGTGCGATGGCGTCACACGAGAAAAATAGGCATTTCATCGAACGCGTGGACGGCGCCGCCATCTCCGAAAAAATTCGGTCGATGTGCCACTTCGGTCAAATGAATTTGCTCGACGACGAACGCTCGCGCATTTTCGGGCGTGTCGACGCCGTCTTTTGTCGCAACGTTCTCATCTATTTTGATGCGCACGCGCGTCGTCGCGTGATCGACAATTTCCACGACCGCCTCTATCCGGGCGGGGTGCTCCTTTTGGGACATTCGGAATCGCTCTTGAACGTGTCGACCGCGTTCGAGCTTTTGCATCTCAAAGAAGACTTGGCCTATCGAAAGCCTAGGTCGAGCTTCGGTTCCGATCGCTGACGCGAGCCGAGCTACGCGAAGGCGTTCCAGCTCCAGTGCAGCGTGGGCGAGCGCAAACCTCTGCCGTGCGTTTTTCGTAACGTCGGAAGGCGCAGGGCGTAGTCTCGTCAGGCTTGCCTGCTCCGGTTCCGCGCGCGATTCGCCTGCTTGTCGTCGATGACTCGGCTTACAACCGCCGGAATATCGCGGAGATTTTCACCGGCAGCACAGAGGTCGAGGTCATCGGAAAAGCGGCGGACGGCGAAGAAGCGCTCCGCCTCGTCACGCTGCTGAAGCCCGACGTCGTCACGCTGGATCTCGAAATGCCGCGCATGGACGGCTTCACGTTTCTGCGCATTTTGATGGCTCGTCAGCCCACGCCCGTCATCGTGGTGTCCAGCTACGCGCAAAAAGAAAACGTGTTCAAAGCGCTCGAGCTCGGCGCGCTCGATTTCGTCACGAAAGCCGACCGCCAAATCGCACCCGACGCCGTCGAGCTCAAAGAGCAAGTGCTCCAAAAAGTTTTGCTCGTTCGATCACTGAAACGCGCGGCGTTGATTCCTCCGCCCACACGTCGTCAAGTGAGCGGCGCATTCACGAACGAAGGCAAGCCCTCCGCGATGGACCTGCCGATCATGCCGAAATTCGTGCGGCCGCGTGTGCTCGTTGCGCTCGCGAGCTCCACCGGCGGACCAACGGCGCTGCTCGATATTTTTTCGAAAATCCCCGCGACCTGTGGCGCTGCATTCGTCGTCGCGCAACACATGCCCGACAAATTCACGCGCACGTTCGCCGAGCGCATCGATCGTCGCAGTCAGTGCCGCACCGCCGAAGCGACCGACGGCGACCGTCTCGGCGCGCTCACCGGATTCGTGTGTCCCGGCCGGCAGTGCATGGAGGTCATCGCGATCAACGGAGAATTACGGCTCAAAGTGAGCTCGCCGCTTCCAAACGATCGCTACGTCCCGAGTGGCGATCGTCTTTTGAAAAGCGCCGCCGCTGCTGCTGCGACGATCGGAATCAAGTGCGTCGGCATCGTTCTCACCGGCATGGGCGACGACGGCGTCGAAGGCGCACGCGCCATTCATGCAGCTGGCGGCATCGTGGTCGCTGAATCACAAGAGACGGCGATCGTGTTCGGAATGCCCGGTTCAGTGGTCCGCGCAAACATCGGTGCGCGGGTGTTGACGCTCCCGCAAATTGCCGACTACGTCGCGCAATTGAGCTGAAAAGCGCGCTAGTATCGCGCGCATGTCCGATGAACTGACTCCGCTTCTCGAGCTCGGCGATCAAATCGTCAAGATGGCCAAAGACGGTGGCGCCACGGTCGCCGAATGCATCGTGCGACAAGGCAACGAGCTCTCAGCCAAGGTTCGCATGGGCGAAACCGAGCTGGTCGAGGAAGCGGGACACCGTTCGGCGGGCCTGCGTTTGATGAAGGGCAAGCAGGTCGCGCTGACATCGACCAGCGACATGTCCGAGCGCGGAATCAAACGTTTCGTCGCGGACGCGCTCGAGCTCGTCGAGCTGTCGCAAGAGGACCCTTTCGCGGGACCCGCAGATCCGAAGCTCCTTTGTGATCCGGGCAAAGCGCCGGATCTCGAGCTCTTCGATCCGGAATGCGGAACAGTGGATGCCGCAAAAGCGATCGCGATCGCCAAGGAAGCGGAAGACGCAGCACGCGCATTCGACAAACGAATCACCAACAGCCAAGGCTCGAGCTTTGGTCGTACGGCCGGCGGTTTCGGTATGGTTTTGTCGAGCGGATTTCGCGCAGCATACAAAGGCTCCTACGCGTCACTCTCGGTCGTTCCGATCGCCGACGACACCGACGGCAAAAAACGTCGCGGCTATCACTGGACCGCACGCAGATTTTTGAGCCAGCTCGATCCGTCCGCCGAGGTCGGCAAGGAAGCCGCGCGCCGCACGTTGCGTCTTCTCGGATCACGCACCGTGAAAACCGTCGAAGCGCCCGTCGTGTTCGATCCGGACGCCGCACGATCGATTTTGGGATTACTTGCAGAATGCATCTCTGGTGGCTCGATCTGGCGTAAATCAAGCTATTTGCTGGGGCGCGAAAATACCAAGGTCGCCAGCGATTTAATCACTGTCGTCGACGATCCGTTCATCGTGCGCGCACCCGGCTCGCGTCCGTTCGACGGCGAAGGTGTAGCCAGCCGCAAAAATGTCATCGTCGAAAAAGGGATTTTGAAAATGTACCTTTGCGACTCGTACTCCGCGCGCAAGCTCGGACGCGAGACCACCGGCAACGCATCACGCGGATCGGGCGGCGGCGTCGGAACCGGCACGACCAACTTCGTGCTCTCGGCTGGTGCAGACTCGAACGAAGCGATCATCAAAGGTACGAAGAGCGGTCTCTACGTGAACGAGATGATGGGCTTCGGCTTCAACTCGGTCACCGGAGATTTTTCGCGCGGCGCTTCCGGCTTTTGGATCGAAAACGGCGAGCTCGCATTTCCGGTGAGCGAGGTCACCATCTCGCTCAACATCGACGACCTCTGGCAACGCATCGACGCGGTCGGATCCGATCTCGACATGCGCACGTCGGTCGTTAGCCCCACCATTCGTGTGAGCAAAATGACCATCGCCGGTGGCGGTAGCGGCGAAGCAAGCGAATAGAAATCGCCCTCAATTAAAGCGGTTTCAGCGGATCACGTTGCAGTCGGATGCGTCGGCATTGTCGTCGCACCAAAGAACCGCGAGCCCTTGCTTGTCGCTGACGATGAAGCCGCTGTGAACCGAGCCCGCGCTGAGCGCGAGTGACGTGGGTGCAGAAACCCATGCGGCAGGTTTCACTGCGGCGTCGGAGATTTGCTCGAGCTGCAAGCTGCCTTCGTCGAGCAAGCTGCCCGAGTGATAACCGAGCGCGTCGACCACCGGCGGCGCACCGCTGGAGGTTGCAGCGTGCGCGGGATCGATCTCGGCAGCGAGCGGAACCAGCATTGCGGTCTGTGCCGACGCCGATAACGGCCCGTACGCGTCTCCTTGATGACCGCCGAGCGCGGCGTGGATGAATCGTGAGCGGCTCGCGTCGGGTATCGATTCGTCGTCGTCGACGTACGCCGTTATCGTGAGCGCATTCGACGCATCGAGATCAGCCTGGAAATCCCCAATGATCGCGATCGTCAGCTTTTTTCCGGGAGCGAGCGTGACGCGCGCGCGCGCGGACGACGTGCTGCAAGAGGCGGTGGTGGCATCGACGACGGCGATCTCGAAATCGATCGCGTCGGGTGCAGCGACGTATGCGGTGAGGTTCGGAAATCCGGCGTCGCCTGTTCCGAAAATCGGTCCGGTGAATGCGTCGGTTGCTCCGACGCGATAACAAATGTCGAGCGGGCCGAGCCCAGGCGCCAATTGTGCAAATCGAAAAAGGGTAGGGAGGCTCGCCCCCGCGTCGACGCTCGGCTGGCTGGCGTCGGTCAGTGATCCGATGCTCGCGCCGTCGGACGAAGCGTCAGCGATGTCGTTCGATGCGGAGTCGCCATTCCCGCAGCCCGCAGCAAATCGCACCAGCGCGCAGGTGACAGGCATTAGGAGGACGCAGCGTTTAAGAAACATAAAAGCCTTCCAACTATAGCGCGCCGATCTTAAGGTGCGGTTCTCGTGACCCCCGACGAGCTCAAGACGCTACGAAAAGAGCTGAGTTGCACGGCAAAAGAGCTGGCCGGCGCGCTCGGCATCGAGCAGTCGACGGTGCTCGCCTGGGAAAAAGGCGAGCTCTTTCCGACGAAAGCGTTCGTCGACAAGATGGCGATGTTGCGATTGAAAGGCGCGTCGTCGATCCCGAAAAAATCGAAGGGCGGCGATCCGATCAAGACGCTGACCGATCCGGAATTTTGGAGGCTCGTACGCAAGCTGGCCGCGCACAAAAAATTGCGCGACGAAGCGACGAAGCTCTCCGAAAGCTATGCCGACCCCGCCGACGATCCGAAGCCCTAATTTCCCTGAATGTTGACCGTCGCTTTGACGGTCGCGACGACTGCGCCGTCGGCGACGAATTGCACGTTTGCGGTGCCGGCGCTCACTCCGGAGAATGCCCATTTGTTATCGGCCGCGCCTTCGACCAAAAGTACGTTGGGATTGTCGCTTTGGACAACGCCCACCATCGGATTGTGATCCGAATTGTACGGAATGACTTGGGCGACGGTGATGCTGCCGACCGGAATCGAAATCTCCGAAGTGCTCACGACCGCAGTCGGCGTGATGTCGCCGCTCGAGATGCTCGTGATCTCTTCGTGGTTGTACGAAGCGGTGCATCCGCTGAGCAGCGCCAGCGCAGAAATACTCGATAAAAATAGGCTTTTCATGAAGGCGTTCATGGCGTCACCGTGACCGGAATCGAAACGGACATGCCGCCTTGGCCAACGACGCCCTCGGTGACGGTGAGCGTCGCGCTGCCGACCTTGTTCCCCGTCAGGTCGACGACCGTAGTGTTGCTTGGGTCGACGCTCGCGATGGTCGGGTCGCTCGACGTCCACGTGTAGTCGATGCCACCTGCCAATTGTTCGTTGCGCGGACCGAGCGCGGCCGCGATCAACCTCTTCGACCCGTCGATTGGGAGTTGTATCGACGTTGGGACTGTCCCGCTCGTGTCGGTCACGGTGAACGACGAGATCGGCGAGATCGTGATCTCCGTGAAGTCGTAGACCAATCCGCTGACCGAGCTGCGTGCAACGAGCGCGCATTTGCCGGGCTTCAGCGCGACGAGTGATCCGTCGGCGGAGAGCGCGCTGATGTATTCGGGAGCGACGGGCTTCAAGATCGGGTTCCCGCCTTCTGCGGATTGGGTCGCGTCGTACGTGAGCTTGAAGTGCGCGCCGCTCGCAATCACCGACGGAAAAATCGGCGCGGTCATACCGGCGGAACCGCTGGTCGACGATGCGGACGCACACGCGGGATCGTCGTCGTTCACGCAAACATACGAAAATTTCCCATTGCCGAGATTGCCGTTCACCTCACTCGCGCTGCTGCCGCACGAGGAGAGCGCCAGGAACGCGAACGCCCACCATTTGTCCCTCAATTCGGTCGTCGTCATCTTCGTCCTCTCCCTAGGGCGCAGCGTCATGCATCCCGCCAACGCTGCGTTTAGCAATGCACGTGCCTTCGGGATTATCGCAGTTGTTCGCGCGGAGACGAAATTCGACAAAGTTCGGCTACAGGGGACACGACACGCGTGTCACGGTGCCGGCTCGGGATCTCCGGGCTCTTCCTCGTCCTCGTCGTCATCATCATCATCATCATCATCGTCGTCGTCGTCGAAGTCCGCATCATCGTCATCCGGGAATTCCGCTTCGTCTGCGGCATTGAGGGCGGCTTCACCCGACTCGGGCGATGCCTCGGCGACGGCCTCTTGCACCGCTTCGTGCTCCTGCGTGTGCTCTCGCGGTTCGTCCTCGGCAGATGGGGATTGCGCGACCGCCTCTTCTTCTTCTTCGGTCGATTCGAAATCGCCACCCGCCGCCGAAATGCCTTCGGCGCCACTGGTTTTGCCGAGGTCGACTTCGCCGGCTTCGGGCTGTGACGCTTCCAAAACGTCGCCCAATTCTTTTTCGACGGTGCGTTTCGAGTCGTCGTTCAGCTCGGTGAACTCGCGAAGCGTCGGGAGATCTTTCAGCGATTTCAGGCCGAAAAATTCGAGAAATTGCGATGTGGTTCCGTAAAGAATCGGGCGACCGGGCTCGTCTTTCTTGCCGAGAATTTTAACGAGATCGCGTTCGAGGAGCAACTTGAGCACCGGCCCGCAATCGACGCCGCGAATGTCGTCGATCTCGGGACGCGTGATGGGTTGGCGATACGCCATGATGGCCAGCGTCTCGACTTGCGCGCGCGTGAGCCGCACCGGTTTTTGTTTCGCCATGTCGCGAACGAATGGCGCAAACGCGACGTGCGTCCGAAAAATCCAACCGCCCGCAACCTCGTCGAGCTGAACGCCGTGCGACGCGTATTCGGCCTTCAAAACCGCCAAAAGCAGATTCACTTCTTTGAGCGGTGCTGCGACAGACCGCGCGAGCTCCGCGGCGCGCAGAGGTTTGTCGCTCGCGAAAATGAGCGCCTCGAGCAAACCCTTCAGGTGATCGCGGCCGAGGGTGCCTTGCGGAATCGCGGTCGGCGCTTCCATCGTTTGGGCGAGCGGCGACGCCTCTTTCGAATCGTCGCGCAACACGGCGTCGAGCGCGTCACCCGTCAAATCCAAGGTCATTTCTGGATCCAGACGCGGATCCAGACGCGGATCCAGACGCGGATCGAGCGCCGGTACGGCTTTGATGTGCGGCTCGGTTTGGAACCCGTTGTGCGAAGGCTGCTCGTCCTCGAGCATGCGGCGCGTGGGCGGTCCGCCACTTTCGACGTCGCTGCCGTCGTCGTCGTCATCTGCGTCGCGCTGCGTTTCGGCCTCTTCGCTCACGACCTCTTGCTCGTTTTGCCGGGCGACATGTTCGCTGCTCGTCCTGTCCTTCTTGCTGCTCATGAAATGCCTTCCGTGGGCGCCGCTTCTACACCATCTTCGCCAATGTCCATGGGCTCTCCGCTGGTCTCGATATAAATCGGCGCGAGCGGTCCGGTTTGCGTGAGCCGCGTCATCTTGAGGCGTGACATTTCGAGCAGCGCCAAGAAGGTGATGATCAGCTCGAACTTGTTTCGGACGGTCGTGAACAGGTCGTCGAACGACACCTGCTTGCGGGTCTGCAAGAAATCCGAAAGCTCGTGGATGCGGTCCGTAATGCTGATGCGGTCGGTGACGACGTCGTGCGAAATCTCCACCTTGGACCGAGACAGCACCGCCTGAAACGCCTCAAGTAGCGCAAATAAAGGCACTTCAGCGAGTGGCGCCAATCCACTCGGCGCCGCCTCCTCGATGGTCACGCCGCGCGTGAAAACGTCACGACCCGCCACACCGCGTGCTTGTAGGTCCGCAGCGGCCTGTTTGTATTTTTGATATTCGAGCAAACGGCGAATGAGCGCCTCGCGCGGATCCTCTTCCTCTTCCAGCGCTTCGTCTTCTTGGCCGGGCGGCGGCGCCGGCAGCAGCATCTTCGATTTGATGTGCGCGAGCGTTGCCGCCATCACCAAATATTCGGCTGCAACATCCAGCTCGAGGTGGGTCATCAGGTTCAAAAACTCGAGATATTTCTCGGTCACGAACCCGATGGGAATGTCGAGGATGTTGAGCTCGTGTTTCTGGCAGAGATGCAAAAGCAGATCGAGCGGACCCTCGAAAGCGGGAAACTGGACCGCAAATGCATCTGCTCTGACCTCCGTAGAGTCGCCCTCAGGTGAAAGTTCCGGCTCGTTATTCGCATCGGCCCGCGCTTTGGCAACGGAGGGTGACTTGTGGCTGCGGCGTGCTTCGGTCATCGGCAGGGTTGGGAGAATGGGCGGTTTCCCGGTAGCATGCAAGACGCAGTGACCTTGGGATCTTCGAGCGAGAGCGCGGCTAGGATGCCGAAGTTTTGTCCGTCGTGTCGCGAGCGATTTCCGCCGGACGCACTGTTTTGTCCGAACGACGGTACGCCGCTCCTCACTGCGCCGAAATTCGATCCGGCCGAAGATACGTCGGGACCCGACCCCTATTTGGGGCGAGAAATTTCGGGTCACATCGAGGTCAAGCAGCTCGCGGGCGTGGGTGCGATGGGCCGCGTGTATCGCGCGTTTCAAAAGGGGATCGATCGCGACGTTGCCGTGAAAATCCTGCATCGCGAGCTCTCCGCCAATCCGCAATTGGTGTCGCGTTTTCATCGTGAGGCAAAGGTCGCTTCGCGTTTGGAGCATCCGAACGTCGTGCACGTGCATCTCGCAGGACAACTGCCCGACGGCGCGCTCTACATCGTCATGGAATTTTTGGACGGCATGAGCTTGCAGAGCGCGCTCAATGCATCCAATGGCGCGATGCCGCTTCCGCGTGCGCTGCATGTCGGCTTGCAGCTGTGTGATGCGGTCGGTGAAGCGCACGTGCAAGGCATCGTTCATCGCGATTTAAAGCCTGAAAACGTCATGCTCGTGAAACGCGGGCAAGACACGGATTACGTCAAGGTCCTCGATTTCGGCATCGCTCGTTTGTCGTGGGGCGAGCAATCGATGGCCACCGCCGCCGGTCTGATTTTCGGAACCGCGCGTTACATTTCTCCGGAAGGCGCGCAGGGCGAAGCGGTCGGTCCGGCTGGTGACGTCTACGCGATCGCGACGCTCCTTTACCAAATGCTCGCGGGCCGCACGCCGTTCGAGGGCGATCAGGCGGTCGGACTTTTGATTCAGCAAATTCACGATACCCCGCCGTCGCTGCAATCGATTCCGCGCGCGGCTTACGTTCCCGATCCCGTCGCGGCGGTGATCATGCAAAATCTAGCCAAATCTCCGCATGCTCGGGCTCCCGACGCACGAGCGCTCGCACGATCGATTTTGGAGGCAGCGCGCATGAGCGGGCTTTCATCCGATGACTTCGCGCCGCCGTCGCTTCGTATTTCGGGCTCGGCGCCCGGCCACATGAAGCTCTCGCCGATGCAGCAAACGAAACAGCTGCAGCTCTCGCAAGAAATGCAGGAGCGCCTTTCGCCTTCTGCGCCGCCCGCCAACGTCGGCGAAGATTCTTCGGACGTCTCGCGTCCGATCGCGATCACGAATGCTCGGGATGAAAAAGCGCAGCTCCGGCCAGGCTCTGCGCCCACCGCGAAATGGACGCCTTCTCCGGCATTTCAAGCGCAAATCGCGCCGCGTCAGACGAGCAACACGCCGAAGCTCGGCGTCGACGAAACGCTCGACGACGATGACGGCGCACCGCCGCTTGCCGTTCCATCTGCGCCTTCCTCGGCTTCGGCTCCAGCAACCGCACCGACGCCGCCTCCGCCGATGTCACAGCCCTCGCTCTCCGAAACAGCGTCCATGAGACCGGCGCGCACGGAAATCGGCACGACGCCGCCGCTCGCACCTTCATTTCCGCCGGCAAATTCCTACCCTCCGACGAATCCCGCGAATCCGGCAGGTTACGGCGTGTCGCCACCGACGCCCGTTCCGCCGCCGCAAGATTCGATTCCACGCACGATGCAAACGCCGACGCCGCCGCATCCGAGCTATGCGCCGGCCGAAGAGACCGCGCCGAATAATTGGCTGCGCATCGCCGCGGTTTTCATTTTGGTTTTTCTTGCGGCAGTTGCGATTACCGGCCTGGTTGGCGTCAAGCTCGGTTACGTGGATGCGCCGTCGCTCTCTGCAGCGCGCATCGACGATCAAGTCTCGCGCGCGAACGATGCGCTCATTCACGAACGATGGGATGCTCCGCCCGGCGACAACGTGAAAGACATCACCGATGCGGCGCTCGTCCGCTTTCCACACGAGCCACGCATCGTCGACATTCGCGCGCGCGCCTGCGACGAGCTCGTGAAGCGTGCGCTCGGTTTGCAAATGAAGAGCGACGTCGCAGGAGCCTTGCATTTGGCTCGATTGGCGACTGACCTCGATCCGCAAGACGACGTCGCGCGCTCGCTCGCCAAAGAATACGAAGGCGATCTCGCGGGCGCCACGGACGCCAGCGATTCGAGCATGCTCGTCGACGCCAGCCTTCCGCCGATCAACAGCTCGCGTCCGGTGCAAACGCAAACAGGCGCACATGCATCACTCGAAGCCGCGCCTCTGAAACCGAAGCTCGGTCAGTCGGTCGAGCTCACCGCGCACACGTTTGCGGCGTCGGGCGGAAATCCGAAATCCGTGAGCGACGCTGCATTTACGTTGGCGGGGCCGGGCATCGGGGCCGGCACGAAGCTCGCGGCGATGAGCGAGGGCTCCACCTTTCGAGGTGGTTTCAGCTTTCTGGAAGCGGGTCGTTATCAGATCGATTTCACCGCCAAGGTCGACGGCACGAACGTACGCGCCACGCGCAACGTCGTCGTCGAGGGCCCAGGCGGACCCAACGGCAACAACAATCAAACGCCGACGCCTCCGCCGAGCGGGAGTGTCAAGTGGTTGTAAAATACACACATTTAGTTGTATCATGCATATTATTTACGGGCATTTGCCCGGCAATTGCGCATGCCGACGAGCCGAAGCCCTTCCCCCTAGTCGAGACGCGCGACGACGAGGAAAACAACCCGAGCTCGCGTCCGCATACCATCGCCGAGCTCGAAGCCGGAGTCATCGCGCTACCGAACGCGCCGATCTCGACGTCGCAACGCGGCGGCAACACACCCATCATCGGCACCATCGGCAAAGGCGACGCAACGGTCCAAACCGGTTTGCATCTTTTGTTTCGCGGCGCACCGGAGTGGGCCATCGGCGCAGGCTTCATGTTCGCGCCTCGTCCCACGGCCGACACGCAATACGGCGGTTTCAGCGGCTTGCCACGAACGCACGCACGCACGTACCTCACGCTCGGATCCGAAGGGCGTTACTACTTCGTGCACGTTCGCAAATTCGAAGCATTCGCGGGTCTCACGATCGGCGGCGTCGTCGTGGCCGATCGCTTCACCACCACGTCCGCGCCGCAGGTGCCTTCGATCTTGGGCTCACCCGACGTCACGCTCCGCACCGAAGGCTACGCCGCCGGACTTCAAATCGGTGGTACCTGGATTTTCGCCGACCGTTGGATCGCCGGCGCAGCGTTTCGTTCCGACGTCTGGATCTTGCCAAACTCACCGCAATGCTCCGCAATCGGCGACTGCACGACGCTCACCGGGCCCGTTGCCGCGTTCGAGCTCGGTCTGAATCTCGGTTATCGCCTCCCGCTTTAGCCTTTTTTTAAAGGGTATTTCGGATCAGCGCTGGGTCACCGCGAGCAGCCGCGCGATGCGTTCCAAAACGAGCGCGAGCATCACGACAATGCCCAAGCTGCGCGCCGGCAACGTGATCGCATTTGCGGAGAGCGGTGAGGTTGCGCGATTCGCGATCGAAAGACCTACGTCGATCACGATGGTGGCAGCGAGAATGGGCGCAGCGATCGCGACGGCCGCGGAAATTCCTTGCGTGAGATCGCGCACCGCAGCGATCAGCGGATGGCCCGGAAGCTCCGCCGTCTGAAGCGACATCGCCACGCGCGCTGGACCGCCTAGAGTCAAAAAAATCGACGACGCCAACAGCGAAAAGAAAATTCCGAGCTGCGTCGATCCTTCTTCGACGGTCGGTGCATCGATTGAATCTTCTGCGCCGCGCATCGTGTCGATGACGCCACCGGCCATCGTCGCTGCCCAAAGCGGAACGGCCGTGGCAATCGCGATCGGAATTCCGCGTAGCGCCTCTTCGACGACCAAAAAAAACCAGGGCTCGTGCGCGCGCGAATCTGCAAATGGAATGAGCGCCGGAAAAATCGCGATGGCGATCGACCCGCCCAAAATCGCCCGCAGCGGCCACGGCAATGCGCGCAAGCCGAACGCCGGAACCAAAATCACGGTAGGCAGCGCACGTGCCCACGCGACCGCAAAAGCCGGCAAATTTACGCCATTTTGCGCAAGCGCGTCTGCCACGCTTTCAACGAGCCCCGGCCCCATCGTCGCGTGCAGCCTAAGCGATCGCGCTTGTCTTCGAGCCGAAATTCTGGGCAGAACATCGCTTCATGTCTCTCGATCTTTCGCTCGTAGGAAAACCGGGCCCGGCGTCGACCTTCTCATATACGTGGAAAGATGCGGCGCTCTATGCGCTCGGCATCGGCGCGAAAAAAGACGAGCTGGACTATTTGTACGAAGGTCGCGGGCCGAAAATGTTTCCGAGCTTTGCGGTGGTGCCGAGCTTTGCGCCGATGCTCGAGCGCATCGCGGAGACCGGCGGAAACATGGCCATGATCGTCCACGGCGCGCAGAAGGTGAAGTTGCACGCTGCATTTGCACCGGCAGCGACATTGCACACGACCGCCAAAATCAGGGGGATTTACGATCTGCGCCGATTCGCGAGCGTGCTGATCGACACCGAAACGAAAGACGACTCCGGCAAATTGATCGCGACCACTGTCTGGACGATCATCTTTCGCGGCGAAGGCGGATTTGGCGGCGCACCTCCACCGAAAGAGCCGAACGAGATCGAAATTCCGAAAGAGAAACCGGCCGACTTCACGTTCGAAGAGAAGACGACCGACGAGCAAGCGCTGCTCTATCGCTTGTCGGGCGATCCGAATCCGCTGCATGCCGATCCGGAATTCGCGAAAAACGTCGGCTTCGAGCGCGGTCCGATTTTGCATGGACTCTGCACGTATGGATTCATGGTTCGTCACGCCGCCAAAGGTGCATGCGGCGGCGACGCGACGCGCATCACGGACATCGACGCGCAGTTCCGCAAACCGGTTTGGCCGGGCGACACCTTGATCACCGAAGGCTGGATTGTTGCTCCCGGACAGGTCGCGCTGCGATTGAGCATCAAAGGCACCGAGAAAAACGAAGTCGTGCTCTCGAGTGCATCGATCCGTTTTTCAGCCTAAAATCCCACAAAAAACGTCTGCGAGGATTGCGCGCGCGGCGATCGCGAAGTAGATCGCGCGCATGGCAAAGCTCAGCAAATCAATCGTCGTCCTCGGTGCGAAACGCACGGCCTTCGGAACCATGCTCGGCGCGCTGAAAAATATTTCAGCAACCGACCTCGCCGTCCATGCCGCCAAAGCGGCCATCGCGCAGTCGGGCGTTGCGGTCGACGCCTTTGGTCATGTCGTCATCGGCAATGTCGTGCAGACGAGCGCAGATGCCATCTATTGCGCGCGTCACGTCGGCTTGAAAGCGGGCTTGCCCATCACGACGCCGGCGCTCACGGTGAATCGCCTTTGCGGATCCGGTTTCCAGGCCATTGTTGCCGGCGCGGAACAAATCCTGCTCGGCGACGCGGACGTGGTTTTGGTTGGCGGCACCGAGAACATGACGCAAGCGCCGCACGTTCTGCGCGGTGGTCGTGAAGGCTTCGCGTTCGGCAAAGCGCCAGGCCTCGAGGACTCGCTATGGAGCGCGCTCACCGACAGCTACAACAACACGCCGATGGCGGTGACTGCGGAAAACCTCGCCACGAAATACGGCATCTCGCGCGCCGATTGCGACGCGTACGCGCTCCTCTCGCAGCAGCGTTGGGCAGCCGCAAACGAATCGGGTCGCTTCAAAGACGAGATCACGCCGATCGAAATTCAGGCTAAAAAAGCGACTATTTCGTTCGCGGTCGACGAGCATCCGCGTCCGCAAACGACGCTGGAGATTTTGGCGAAGCTGAATCCGGTCTTCAAAAAAGACGGCGTCGTGACCGCGGGCAACGCATCGGGAATTTGTGACGGCGCCGCGGTGCTGGTTCTCGCATCGGAAGATTTCGCGAAGTCGCACAACCTGAAGCCGCTCGCGCGCATCGTGCAATGGGGCGTTGCCGGCGTCGACCCGAGCATCATGGGAATCGGCCCTGCACCGGCCATCAAGAATGCGCTCACGCGTGCATCTCTGAAATTGACCGACATGGATTTGGTCGAGGTGAATGAAGCATTCGCACCGCAATATCTCGCGGTCGAAAAGGAGCTCGGCCTCGATCGCAACAAGACCAACGTCGACGGCGGCGCCATCGCGCTCGGTCATCCGCTCGGCGCGTCGGGCGCACGCATCACTGCGCATCTCGTCTACGAGCTCGCGCGCCGCAACGGGAAGTACGCCGTCGGTAGTGCATGCATCGGTGGCGGCCAAGGTATGGCCGTCGTGCTCGAGCGTCTGTCCTAAGACGCCTGCGCGAGCACATCGCGCATCAATCGGATGACAAAGAATGCGCGCGCGCGACTTTTCACGAGTTGCGGCGCGCGTCGGCCGTACGGTAGGGTGTCTTCACTGAATCGAAATCGCCTTGAATTTACAGGTGATTCACGATCGCTGCTCCGGCGCGTTGTCAATCGGCGCTCGTAAACAAAAATCGAATTGACACGCTTTGGATTGGGCGTGCACAGTCGAGCTTGTCCGGGGGGACTCCGCCCCCGTGTGTGCTCCGTGTGGAAGGCTCCGTGGCGGAAGCGGATGCGATATCAGCGTCCCGAGTCGGGCGTGTCGTCGTCGGAGCTTGCTGCGTCCACTGGATGCTCCGCGAGCGCGGCAGTGGGCTGCGTTCCGCTCGGCGTGCGTCGTGTCGGTGCAGGCTCATGCAACCCGAGGCGCACGGCAAGTCGATGAAAGTTGCCGCGCTTCATTTGCAGCACGCGCGCTGCGTCGGTGAGATTTCCGCGTGAGCGTGCGATCGCTTCGGCGACCACCTGTCGTTTTACTTCGTCGACGTAATGATCGAGCGGCTTCATCAAGCGCTGTTGCTTCGGAAAAATCACAGCGAGATCGTCGCTCGATGGATGACTCGGCGGCGCAGGATTTTCTTCCAGCGAAGCGTCGAGCGTTTCGGTGGCATGAGGCACCGCGCTGCGAGCTCGTCGCACCGACCCGAGCTCTTTCGACGTGCGATTCGCGATCACGAGCTCGAGCGCTCGACGAACGGCGTCACGAACGCGCTCGGCACCTTCGCCTTTTTCAATCACGTCGATGGCGCCGAGGTGCATGGCCTCGACGGCGATTTTCACGTCTGCGCGGCCGGTGAGAACCACCACCGGCGTGTAAGCCGCTTGCGCGCGCAAATCACGTAAAAATCCGAAGCCTTCGTCGGCACGTTCGGTACGAAGGGCGAGATCGAGCACGACGACGTCGGGCGGCGTGTGGCAATGAAGCGCCTCACGTGCTTCGTCGAGATCGCCGGCTTCGAGAAACGCGAGACACTCTTTACCGAGCAGTCGTCGCACCGTGCGGCGCACCGGCGGCTCGTCATCGACGATGAGAACGCGAAGCTTACGTTGCTCTTCGACGAACCGTGACACCGCTTGGCCGTACGGCTTTGCCAATCGCCGCAGCGCGGTGCCCATGACACCGTAGTAGATGGCGGTGCTTCACTTCACAAGCCCCACGCGCATGCGTCATGCAATTGGAATTGCTCGTGTTATCTCGATGATACTACTCAGCTCGCTTCGACGAGAACGAGTCCATTCTCGCGTGCGCTCTCGACGTCGTGCGCGGCGTCGTCGTCGTCATGCACGATGCCGTGAAGCACCGCCCAACGAACTGCGTTTCGCATCGCGCGAACTGCTGCAAGTGCGGAACGAAGACTCGGAAACACCCATGACAAAGTTCCTGGCTGCACATTCTCCCAGCCGTAGACGATGAGCGTCACTTCTTCGATCGCGCGTGCATCCACGATGCTCTGAAGGGGTGCGTCGAGCGTCATCGCGTCGATACTGCGCGGGCTCGTCACGAAAACACCCGATTCGGTCGGACGCGGGACGTCATCGGCCGAAGCTTTCGGCTGACCGCGCATCGTGACGCGCGTGAATGCGCTCTCTCGTTCGACCATCATCGTGTCGTTCAACTTTTTGCTCGCCCCGCCCATTCCCGCCCCCGCCAAATCCGAATTCGTAAAATTCTTTTTCAATCGTCGTTTCAAAAAGCTCGTCTGAAAGCTCTCCCGCACATTTCTCTTTCGCTTCGACAACGCTGCATCTGCAGCGCTCCCCCTGTCGAAGCCAAAAATGCGAGCAAGCTTCCGCATGACAACAAAGGGGAGTCTCACGACGAGCCAGTGACGACAAGACGAAAACGACCGTCGCGCTGTGTCATTCGTTTTGCGCAACGCGGCACTCTAGTTTTAACTCGCCTAGCTCGTAGCTGGTCTTAACTCGCCTAACTCGTAGCTGGTCTTAACTCGCTAGCTCGTAGCTGGTCTTAACTCGCCTAACTCGTAGGTTCAGCCAAACACCTTGAACTCTGACTCATCGAAATCCGCGTCGGCGAAATCGGACGCGCCGCCGAGCTCGCGTCGCAGCTCGACATTTCCATTGCGACGCTCATCAATCCCTCCGATGCCTCCGGGTCTCGTTGCCGCAACGTCTGCTGCGCGCAAAGCGGCGTTTCGAAATGCGTCGCTCCCACTTCGACCGCTTGCTGCTGCAGTTGCGATCGTGCTCAGCATCGCCGCTGCGCTTGCCGTGGGGAGCGTTGGGTCTGATCGACTCGAACGCGACGCAAAAGATCACGCAGCTGCACGTGCGGCGCTGCTTTCGAGCGCGCTAGCTGCACGTTTGAATCAGCTTACGGGAGCCGGTCAAATCGAAGCCGTGCAGCTCGCATCGCGACGCACGAGCACCGAATTTTTGGTGGTCTCGCGTGACGGCAAAATTCTCGCGGGCACGAGCGTGACTGCGCCTTCGTACAAAACGCTGATGCGCGTGATCGAAGCAGCGCACGGTGAGCTCAAAACGGATTTCGGTCTCACCGAATACGCCGCGCGTCCGATAAACCAACTTCCGATGACGCCGATGGTCGTCGCATTCGTGCGCGTGCCGAGCGCAGCGGAAGGCGCACCGGATCTGATCTCCGCGCTCGTTGCGCTCACGACTTTGTTCGTCGGCGTGGCCGCGGTGTTCGCCTACTTGGTCGCGCGCGATTCGGAGGTCGACGTCGATCTGCTCGCCGGACGTGTACGCGCGATGGTGCACGTCACGAGCGAGCCTTCCGGCGAGTCCGTTCCTCTTCGCACGTTCGACGAGGTCGGATCACTCGCCAGCGCGTTCAACGAATTGGTCGGTCGCTTCGTGGAAGCCGAGCGCGCGTATCGCACCGACCTCGAGCGCGCGCGCAGTGCCGATCGCGATCGAGCCGCATTTTTGGCTGCCGTTTCACACGAGCTCCGCAGCCCGCTGAATGCCATTTTGGGATTTGCAGATCTGCTCCTCGCCGAGGTGGACGGCCCGCTCACCGACGCCGCACGAGAAGAGGTGGATCAGATTCGCGGATCAGGAACGCACCTGCTCGAGCTCATCAACGACATTTTGGAATTCTCCGCGCTCGAGGGCGGTCAGCTCAAGCTCTCGCGATCGCGCGTCGACGTCGCACAATTGGCCAGCGAGGTTTTGCGTGAAGCGGCTGGAGTCCTCGGCGTGCGGCCCGTCGCGGTGCGCTTGGCCGGCGAAACGGGCGTCGTCATCGACGCAGATCCGCGCCGCGTTCGTCAGGTCTTCACCAACATCATCGGCAACGCGATCAAATTCACCGAGCGCGGCGAGGTCGTCGTCACCGTCGCACTCCAAGATGCGTACGCGCGTGTGAGCGTCAAAGATTCCGGGCCCGGCATCAGCCCCGAAGAAAAAGATCACTTGTTCGACGAGTACAGCCAAGCAAAAGAAGAGCGCAAACGCCGACGCGGCACGGGTCTCGGTCTCGCCATCGCGCGGCGACTCGTTTTGCTCCATGGCGGCTACATCGAGATCGACAGCAAGGTCGGCGCCGGATCCACGTTTCACCTTATTTTCCCGGTCGAAGGGCCTCGCCGCTCCACGCGCCCGCCGCCACTGCGCAAAGGCGATCACGAAAAGGTGACCGCATGACCGTCATCGCTGCACGCTTCGTCGCACGGCTCGTCGCGATCCAAGTCGCGGTGTGGGCGGTTGCGGGCATTTTGGTTTTCATTTTTGCGCCACGGCTTTTGCTTCTCAGCAGAGTCGTGATGCACGCGTCGTCGTCGCTCCTTTTTTGGCTGTTCATCGTGAACACGTTGGTGGGCGAGCTCACGACGGTGCTGCTCTCGCGCAGGCTTTGGCCGACAATCCAAGCGCTCACGAGCGGATCGACCGACGTCGAACCGAAGAATTTGTTGACGATCTACGCACTGCCCGCGCGCATCGTCGGATCGCATTTGATGATCGCGTTCGATACGTCGATGGCGACCGTGCTCCCGTTTTTGCGGCCACATGCAAACGATGTCACCACGGAATTTTCCCTGATTTTATTGGTCATGACGATGGTGAGCGCCACGACGCTTCCGCTCTACGTCATGCTTCGATCGATCGTCGCGCACATGTTGGAGCTGGCGCCGGCAGCAGCTGCGCGTTCCGCCATCGAGCTCGTCGAAGAGCTTCCGCACAACGTGCCGCGGGTGCGCGCACGATTTCTCGCAGCGGTCACCGCGCCCGTGATTTTCGTGGCGCTCGGCGCTTCGCTTCTCGTTTACGCGCATGCGCGAGTGAACGACGCTGCGCTTCGACGAAAGACCGCGACCGACCTCGCCGCCGGTGTTCTCGATCTCGTCAAAGAGTCGTCGAGCGGTCGTGATGAAGCCATGCAGGTCGGCGATCGCGTCGGCTATCGATCGGAGATTTTTCACGGAACCGCGCCGACACTTTCCGAGAGCGAAGCCGAGAACATGGTCGTCGTGCCGCTCGAGGACGGCTACGCGATGGTGAACTTCGGCGAGGCCCGTGTGTCGCCCGTGATTGGCGTGTACGCGCTCGTCGCGCTCGTTGCAGCAGCCTGCGCTGCATTTTTGGGATCGCGCATCGGTGGCCTTTTTACCGAGGATTTGTGGCTCGCTACTCAAGGCGTGCGGCAGACCGGCGTGGCCGACATCATTCGCGGGCTGCGCCTCGTGCAACCTCCTCGCTTCTTGTCGGTGAGCGCGCTTTTGCGATCCGTCGACGACCTCGGAACGGTTTTTCGGGAGTTCGCCGGCGCTCAACGAGGCGCCATCGCCGCACGAGAAGGCACCGAACGCATGCGCGCGCTCTTCTTGGCGTCGATGAGTCACGATTTGAAAGCGCCGCTCAACGCGATCTTGGGATTCGCCGCCATCGTGAGCCGCAATCGTCTGAGCGCGGGACAAGAAGAGAGCCTCGCGATCATCGAGCAACGCGGTCGCGAGCTCTTGAGTCTCATCCAAACCATTTTGGATTCTGCGCGCGTGGAGGCCGGCGCGCTCGAGGTCACGCCGGAATGGACGCTCATGGCCGACGTGGTGACGAGCGCAGTGCTCGACATTCGCGATCTCGGACTCTCGCCGGGCATCGAAGTGGTCGCTGAAATTCAGCCCGGCTTGCCGCGCGTCTTCATCGATCCTGCGCGCGTCGTGCAATCATTGAATGGCGTAATTTCGAGCGCCGTTCGTTTTACCGACAAAGGCACGGTCCAAGTTCGCGCCACATGGCCGAGCGGCGCCGACCGCGTTCGCATCGACGTCGAGACCACCGGCCGCGGAGTTCCAGCGGGAGAGCGCGAGCGCATTTTCGAAGCGTTCAAATTCTCAGACAAAGCACGACGCCACGGCAGCTTGGGGCTCGGGCTCTCGCTCGCGCGATCGATCGTCGAGCTTCATCAAGGCAGCATCGAGGTCGATAACCTTCAAGGCGGCGGCATGGTCTTCCACGTTTGGCTGCCGCTTCCGCCGGACGCGATTCCGCGCCCGAGCTGGCGACCTCCGCGCTCTTCTTGAGGACGCGCCAACGCATCGGCGGCGATTCTCAGAACTGTCCTCGGACAGTCGGCAATTGTCCCGGACGATTCGCAGTCTCACGATCTGCCGTAAAATAAGCCGATTTGTGACGGCATGAAGATCGCTCTGAGCGCGGCTCGGAGGATTCGTTCATGCAAAAGAAATTCAGCTCGTTCATTCGGTTCACCTCATATGCCGTTTCCATTCTCGCGCTCGGTGCATGCGCGGGCGCATCGGACGACGGCGTTGCTTCTTTGGAGGACGACGTCTCGACGAATTCGGTCGAGATCGTTCGCGGCGTCGCTGATCGCGGAAGGGACCCGGCGGTCATCGCCATCGACATCGCTGGTGAAGCGTTGTGCTCGGGAACGCTCATCGCACCCAACGTCGTGCTGACCGCGCGGCATTGCGTGAGCGAAACGACCGAAGAGGTTCAGTGCCCGGCAACTGGTCAGCAAATCACCGGAAATCGTGCTGCTTCATCACTCACGGTGCTTTCCGGAGATGACGCAGAAAGCGCGCAAGCCATCGCGAAAGGAAAAAAAATCATCACGCCCGCGAGCACGGTGCTCTGTGATGAGGACGTCGCGCTTCTCGTCCTCGATCGCGACGTCACGGGAATCACGCCGCTCACGGTGCGGTCGCAAGGGGCCAGCGTCGGCGAGCATTTGCGGTTGGTCGGTTATGGCAAGAGCAGCGACGACAGTGGGGCTGGCGCAAAATTACTTCGAACGAACGTGCCGGTGGTCTCGGTCACCGCGCATGAATTTCAAACCGGTGAGTCCACGTGCAACGGAGATTCGGGTGGCCCCGCCATCGACGAGAGCTCCGGCGAAGTCGTGGGCGTCGTGTCGCGCGGCGGTCCGAGCTGCGTCGGGTCCAGCACGCGAAATATTTTCACACGCACGGATGCATTTGCATCGCTCATCGCAAGTGCGATCTCTGCACCGAAGAAAAACGCTGGAAAAGAAGGCAAAACGCCGCCTGATGACGTCGGCGGAAAGTGCACGACCGGATCCGATTGTTCCGCGGGCGTGTGCTTGAAATCGGGAAGTACCGCCTACTGCTCGCAAACCTGCGACACGATGGATCGCTGTCCGGCCGACTACACATGTCGCGCCGCGAAGAGCGGACGTCACGTGTGTGCGAAAAATTGATTGGGCAAGCCGAGCTACGCGTCCAGGACTAGAGGAGCTCTTGCGCTGCCCCAATCGACGTGAGGACCGAAGCCGCCTTGGCTCGCGTTTCAGCGGCTTCGGCGGCCGGATCGCTCCCTTCGACGATGCCGGCACCCGCGGTTACCTCGAAGGATCCGTTCCGACAGACCGCGGAGCGAATTGCGATCGCGAGATCGAAATCGCCCGACTCGCTGACATAACCGACCGCGCCGCCGTAAATACCGCGCGGTCCGCCTTCGAGCTCGCGGATGATTTGCATGGCTCGGAGCTTTGGCGCACCTGACAACGTTCCCGCTGGAAATGCCGAGCGAAACACGTCCAGCGGCGGAACACGCTCGCGATCGATCTCACCTTCGACCTCACTGACGATGTGCATGACGTGCGAGTAACGCTCGATCTGCATCTGTCGCAGCAAATGCACTCCGCCGATCTTCGCCACGCGCCCTACGTCGTTTCGTCCGAGGTCGATCAGCATCACGTGCTCGGCGCGTTCTTTCGGATCGGCGAGGAGCTCGGCTTCCAAGGCGAGGTCTTCTTCCGGCGTTTTTCCACGACGACGCGTCCCCGCGAGTGGCCGCACCGTCATCTTGGCCCCTTCGAGACGCACCAGCGTTTCGGGGCTCGCCCCCAAAATCTGCATCGCGCTCGTCTTCACGCCCGCGTCGTCGGACGCGGAATAATCGAGAAAAAACATGTATGGCGACGGATTCAAAACGCGCATCGCACGATATGCGGCAAGCGGATCGATGCCCTCTGCGTCGATGAAGAATTTGCGCGCGAGCACGATTTGAAACGCGTCACCGGCGGCGATGTACTCCTTTGCCCGGCGTACAATCGCCTCGAATTCAGCATCATTCATGCTCTCGCGAACATTGAGCAGCGGGCGTTTCGTCGTCGGACTTTCGACCCACGAGAGCGGAAGCGGCGCGCGAATTTCTTCGAACGCGCGGTCGACCTCGTCTGGCGAGCTCGACGAGATGGTCATCGTTTGCAAAAAGTTGTCGAACACGATGGTCGTCGCATCACCGACGAAACGCGCGAGCGGAATGTCGCTGCCGCCGTCGAGCTCGGGGGTCCACCGCGGAACTTTTTCGATCTCGTGCGTGAGGTCCCACGAAAAAAATCCGACGTGCGCTTTTCGATGTCGCTGCGCCGGATCAGAGCGCTTGGCATTTCGATCGATACGAAGCGCCTCTTCCGCCACCTTCAGCGGGTCACGTCCGCATGGCGCGATCGCTTCGCCATCGACTCGCCAAATGCCGTCGCGCCCGAGCACGGCCTGCCGCTGCGGGCGATAGCCCAAAATCGTGTAACGGCCCCAACGCTCACCGCCAGCGCCGCTCTCCAACAAGAACGAAGAGGCTCGCACACCCGTCTCTTTTTGCGCCGCGGCTCGAAGCTTCACGTACGCGGAGAGCGGTGTGACCCAATCGGCAATCCACGTGCGCGCGAAGCTCCGCGTGGGACGGGTTTCCTTCGGTCTCATGATGCACGAAGCGCGCTAAATTCAGCTCGATTTCGGGTCACAGC
>JBDTFL010000137.1:0-3579 GCA_039937955.1 Polyangiaceae bacterium
AGATAATTCGGTTGGTTGGCGACGATGCCGACGCTGTGACCGTCGATGCGCGCGAGGCACGTGATGATGCTGCGCGCCCAACGCGGCTTGATGTCCAAGATGTCGCCGTCGTCGACGATGCACTTGATCAATTTGTACATGTCGTACGGCTTGCGTGTGGACTCGGGCAATAGATCGAGCAGCGACTCGTCGCGACGGTCGATCGGATCCTTGCAGTGTGCACGCGGCGGTTTTTCGTCGCAATTTGACGGGAAAAACGACAGATATTTCTTCACGGCAGTGATGCACGCGAGATCATCTGCGAACTCGCCGTCACCGACGCCGCTCACCTCCGAGTGCACTTTGGATCCGCCGAGCTCTTGCTCGCCGATCTCTTGTCCGGTCACTGCTTTGACGAGCGCCGGACCACCGAGCGCCAGCGACCCGATATTTTTCACCATCGGCACGTAGTCAGCGAGACCAGGAATGTATGCGGTGCCAGCCGCGCCCGGTCCGACCATCGCCGCGACTTGCGGAACGACGCCGCTCATCACGACTTGCTCGCGGAACAAATGTCCGGACCCCGCGAAGAGCGAAAGCGTGTCGGGATGGTTTGCTCCCGGATCGATGCGTGCTCCGCCGGAGTCGACGAGCCATACGATCGGCCAGCGTCCGCGGAGCGCCATCTGCCTCAAGCGCGTCACCTTTTCTTCGCCGGTTTGACCAATGCTGCCGCCTTTGACGGTGAAGTCGTAAGCGGCCACGCACACCATCCGACCATCCACGTGACCGAAACCAGTAACGACCGCATCCGCTGCAGGTTTGTCTTCGGATGCCGTTCCCATTTGTGTGCCGTGCATGCCGATTTCGAAGAAGACGCCGTCGTCGAAGAACGTCGCCAAACGTTCGCGAGCCGTCATTTTCCCGCGTGAATGCTGCTTTTCGACTTTTTCGGCGCCGCCCATTTTTCGAATGAGCTCGCGTCGTGCTTCGAGGTCCGCCACTAGTTCGCGCATCGATGCCATCAGAATCTCCTTGAAGCGTGCGTCAGCGAGACGCGTCGTCGTCGTGCAATGCGGAGTAGGATAGGCAACCGGCGCGCATGCGGATCGTCATCAACCAAGGCGCGAACCTTCCGGATCGGGCGATTGCGCATTATCCGCTCATCGTCGCGCCCGCGCACATCGTGGTGGACGGCAAAAGTCACGATCCGTCCGAGGGCGTGTCGCACGAGCAGCTCGACGATTGGGTGAAGCACGCGCGCGAGTTTCCGCATTTGGTCGGCACCACGGCGCAAGAGTTCGCTCATATGTTCACCGAGATCGCTCGCGACGACTCGGAGATCGTCGTGGTGGCCGCGTCGCGCAAATTGATTGGAACGTACGCAGCCGCTTCGTCCGCCGCGCGCACCGTGCAAGAACGTGCTGCGTATTTTGCACTCAAGATCGCGGTGGTCGATTCCATGTTGGTCGACATCGGTCCGGGCATGCTCGCGCTCGCTGCGGGTGAAGCAATGCGTGCGAACCTGCCAATGCGAAAAACGGTGAGCGTGCTGGAGACGATGGCGTCGCGCGCGCGATTTTGCAGCACTGTCGCCACGCTCGACAATTTGGTACGCGGCGGTCGCGCGAGCTTCTTGCGCGCGTGGGTCGCGAATTTTCTGAACATCAAACCGCTGCTCGCAATGGAGAACGGTGAGGTCGCGAACGCCGGCAAAATCAAGGGAAACGCCGATCGCGCCGAGGCCATGGCGAACGAGCTCTCGAAGACCGGGGCCGGCCGACGAGTCTGGGTGGGCATCGCGCACGGCAGTGATCTCACGACCGCGCATGCGCTGCGTCGTTCGCTCGAGAAAAAATTCGACGTCGTTTATTCGCTGACGATTCCGGTGAACCCCACGGCGTATTTGCATGCAGGCCGCGGGTCGATCTTCGCGGTGGTTTTTCCGATCGACGATCTCGGTTGGGAGCTTCCTACTCCGCCCGACTTTTCGCTTGGCTGACCGGCGTAATTTTCGCCGTGCTCCTGGCTCGGACGAGGCTGCGTCCGGGTTTGCGATAGCATCGAAGCCCGGGAGCCTAGGATGCAAATCGTCACCAACCCGGGATCGAACTTGCCCGCGAAAGCGATCGAGTATTACGGCATCACGATCTCGCCGCAGCAGATCGTCGTCGACGGCAAAACGCACGACACCCGCAGGCCGATCGCGCTGGATCAAGTCGACATTTGGGTCAAAACCGCGCGCGAATTTCCGCACGTCGTAGGGACGACCGCGCTCGAGTTCACGCAGATTTTTTCGCAGCTCGCAAAAGACGATCGCGAAATCATCGCCGTGATGACGTCGCGCAAAGTCATTCAGTCGTATGCGGCGGCCATCTCGGCAGCGCGCACGCTCATGGAGCGGCCGCAATTCGCGAATGCGAAAATCGCCGTGCTCGATTCGACCTTCACTGATCTCGCCGCCGGTTTGATTGCGCTTGCTGCAGGCGAAGCCAAGCTCGCGAGTGCGCCGTTCGCGCGCGTCGTACCGTCGCTGGAAGCGATGGCCGCGCACGGACGCTTCGTCATGACGCTCACCACGCTGGAAAATATGGTCAAAGGCGGACGCGCCGGCTTTCTTCGCGCGTGGCTCGCCGATTTTTTGAACATCAAACCGATCCTCGGCATGCTCGACGGCGAAATCAAAAGCATCGGAAAAATGAGCGCTTCCGGCGATCGGTGCAAAGCCATCGTGGACGATCTCGTGCAAGTCGGAAGAGGCCGCCGCGTGTGGGCCGCCATCGCGCACGGCAACGCACCCGACGACGCAGCCAAGCTCGCTGACCAATTGCGCGCGACGTTCGACGTTGCGTATCTGATCTCCGCACCGCTCTCGCCGTCGATTTATTTGTATGCGGGCCCGCGTTCGCTGTGCGCTGCCGTCATGCCGATCGACAAGCTGGCGTGGGAGCCGCCCACCCCCGGGCCCGATTTCTCGCTCGGCTGATCGCGCAATCACGTTCCGGTCCAAACCGGTTTTCGTTTTTCCAAAAACGCCATTAGGCCTTCGCGTGCGTCGTTCGTCGCGAGCACCTCACCGAGCTTGTCGCGCAACATCGGCAACGCTTTTTCGAGATCGACGTCGTCCTGGGCATTGAACGCGCGTAAGCCGAGCGCCAGCGTTTTCGGGCTTTTTTCCGCCAAATTTGCGGCTATTTGTTGCGTCGCGGATTCGATTTCGTCGGGGCGCTCGACGCGATTCAAGATGCCCAGATCTTTCGCCTCACGCGCCGAGAGCTTCGTGCCGGTGAGCATCATCTCCAAAAGCGCGCGACGCGGAACCTGACGCGCGAGCACCGCCATGATCATCATCGGAAACAACCCGACGTTCACCTCCGGCGTGCCGAGCTGCGCGTCCTCGGCCGCGATCGCGAACGTGCTCGCGGCGACGAGACCGAGCCCACCGCCCATGGCGTGTCCGTGTACTTTACATATAATTGGTTTTTCGCTGCGCACCATGGCCAGCAAAAGATCAGCGTAGTCGCCTTTGAATTCGAGCTTCACTTCCCCACCGCCAGCCGTCATCTGCTGGAAGTCGCCGCCCGCACAAAAGCTTTTTCC
>JBDTFL010000138.1:0-4105 GCA_039937955.1 Polyangiaceae bacterium
CCATTGGTGATCCGGCAATGCATTCGGAGAGAAGCGCGCGTACGTCGAACGGCAGCTGCGACATCCAGCTCGTGCGCGATGCAACCAGTGCCTCGACCCACGCCGGCGGCAAATAACCGCCGAGCGCGTCGCGCAAAAGGATGCCGTCCTCGAGCTCGGTTGGCGTCATGCTCTTCAGCACTTGCGACACGTACGTCCACGAACGCGGCGGCACGTCGTCGAAAATTCGTTCGTGTGCTTGCGCGAGCGCGACCACGCCCGTGTGCACTCCATGAAGCTGCGCCCACGCCAGCCACGACGCACGATCGGCGCGCACCGACAGCTCCAAAAATCGCGCACGGAGCGCTCGGTCGAGCGTCGTGACTTGATAGTCACCGGTCTCCGGATTGATCGCGGCGAAGCAAACCCAATCGGCCGGCAGCTCGTATTCGTGCAGACGACGTGCGGTCAAAAGTTGGAGGGCGGGTTGTTGGATGTAACGCTCCGCACGATTCAATTCTTCGAGCATGAGAATGCCGGCGCCACTTTGCGGCAACACGCGAGGTACCGCGAACGTGGTCCGCCCGTCTTCGATGCGCGGAAGCCCGACGAGGTCGGGAGGCTCGAGCAGGCTCAAATCAAGCACGATCGTGGCGATGCCCAATCGCTGAGCGACCTGCTTCACAACCTCACTCTTACCGATGCCCGTCGCGCCCTCGAGGAGCACGGAGCGTCGCGCTCGATACGCGACCTCGAGCACTGCTTCGAGCCGAGGCCCGAGCGGAATCTGTTGTGGCTTGTGCTCGAGGATCGGCTTCTGCATTTTATTTACGGCTGAGCGCGTGAAGACGAATCGCTTCGTCGGCGACGGCCTGCGCGCCGCGTTCGGACATCACGATCATGTAATGATTGATGTCCGGTACCTCCGAGATGGAAAGCGATTTGGGACCGAAGGGACCCCGTCCCACGCGGAGCTTGTTTTTCCAGGTTTTCAGCGTTTCTGGTTTGTAGAGACCAGGCGTTTCGTTCATCAAACCCCGCGGCGCGGTGAGCAAGCTCGTGAGCTTCGGCAAATGCGCGAGCGCAACGTCGTACTCTGGCGTTCCGAACAGCTCGCGTGAATCTCGTTCGAGCGCGTCGATGGGCGTAGCTGCGTGATAGCTGCCGGCCTCTCCAACCAAGTCGTAATCGGAATACGCCTCCATGAGCGGCGACCAGTTTCCGATCATCGCCGGATGCACCCGCCAAAAATCGCGATACGCCTCGTGCGTTGCGAACGTCATCGTCAGACGCTTGAACGATCCGCCCAGTGTCGCCTTGATCACGGCATCGACGTCCATGCCTGGCGGCAACGCGAGCGGTAAGCCACCATCGACCAGTAAAAGCGCGTCGGTGCGTTTTGGATTCGCTGCCGCAAAGGTCGTTGCGACGAACGCGCCCATCGAGTGACCAATGACGAGCGCGTGGTCGACGCCGAGTGAATCGAGGGCCGCTGCGCAATCTTCTGCGTGCTGCTTCATACCGAACGGCCCGGGCAAAGCATTGCTACGACCACGCCCGCGCAAATCGGGAGCGATGATTCGAAATTGCAGAAGCGCGTCGGCGACGTACGGCCACGCGCGATGCGATCCGGTGATGCCGTGAATCGCGAGAATGACCGGCGCGTTTGCGGCGTCAGCGGGCCATTCGTAAAACGCGAGATCTCCGCCTCGTACTTTCGCGGTGTGATGCAGCGTCGTGCGTTTCATGGCAGCTTCGCTTTCGTGAATCCGGTCCAGCACGCGTCGTAATCCGCTTGTAAACAAGGGGTTCGCAACGCCGCGCGGGTGGGGGAGATCACCCAGCGCGTTTCGAACATGATGGCGAGCGTGTCGTCGATCTTGTGTGGCGCGAGCTCCGCGGCGATCGCTTTTTCGTAGCTCGCGTGATCGGGTCCGTGGGCGTTCATGCTGTTGTGCAGTGATGCCCCGCCCGGTTGAAAGCCGCCGGCCTTTGCGTCGTACGTGCCGTGCACGAGGCCCATGAGCTCACTCATGATGTTGCGATGGAACCACGGCGGCCTGAACGTTCCTTCGGCGACCATCCACCGCGGCGGAAAAATAACGAAGTCGCAATTTGCAGTGCCGTGCGTGTCGCTCGGTGACGTAAGCACCGTAAAAATGGAAGGATCAGGATGATCGAAGCTCACCGTGCCGATCGTATTGAAGCGTCCGAGATCGTATTTGTACGGCGCGAGATTGCCGTGCCACGCAACGACATCGAGCGGTGAATGATCGACTGTCGTGCTCCACAGCTTGCCCTGGAATTTTTGGATCAGCTGCGTCGGGCGATCGATGTCCTCGTACGCAGCATGCGGTGTCAAAAAATCGCGTGGGTTGGCGAGGCCGTTCGAGCCGATGGGGCCGAGCTCCGGAAGTCGAAATGGCGCACCGTAATTTTCGCCGAGGTAGCCTCGTGCTTCGGGATCTTGGAGCTCGACGCGAAAGCGAACGCCTCGAGGAATCACGGCCATTTCGCGCGGCGCGAGGTCGATGATACCGAGCTCGCTGACGATGCGGATTTCTCCGCTGACGGGAACGAAGATCAATTCGCCGTCGGCGTCGAAGAACACTTTGTCGACCATCGATCGGTTGGCGACATAGAGGTGAACGGCGGCGCCGGCTCCAATACTCGGTGATCCATTTCCGCCGATCGTGAAAAGACCTTCCACGAGATCGGTCGGCTTGGTCGGCGAGGGGAGCGGATTCCAGCGCAGGCGATTCGGAGTGGGCGCCTCTTCTTCGAACGGGCCTGAACGAAGCGACGCATGCTCGAGCGGGCGAAACGGCGTATGCGATGCCGACGGCCGAAGCCGATACACCCAGCTGCGGCGATTTTCATTTCGCGGCGCCGTGAACGCCGAGCCCGACAACTGTTCCGCATACAAACCGAACGCCACTTTTTGCGGCGAGTTGCGGCCCTGCGGCAACGCGCCGGCGACAGCCTCGGTTGCGTGGTGATTGCCGAAGCCACTCATGTAGCCAGTCGCGTTCGAGGAGGCATTTGAACTGGAGGAGGAGGTGCTCATGCGAAGTCGCAATCTAACATCGTCACGAGCGCGGCGTTCGCTTCGCGCGCGCGGCAATGCCGTCGAGCACGTAACGCAGACCACATTCGAAAAGAATTCCGATACTCAGGTCGACATTCGGTCCGTTCGCCAATCGCGTGAGTACGGGGAGGTCTTTCATGAAGGGCTCGAACGAGTCTTGGTGTGAGGCCATCCATTCTTCGCTGTTCATTCCAGTGTCCTGCTCGGCTTGTGATTCTTGCTCGAGCGCCGCCGCCATTCCGCGCACGTAAGCCAGGAGCGAAACACCGGTAAGCAGCGTCGTCGCAGGGTCGAAATTCAAAAGCGTCAACGCTTGGAGAATGGCTTCGGTGTAGCGCATGCCGTTTTTCAGGGCTTGCGGCCTCGTCATCGACAACGTGTGCGCGAGCCACGGATGCCGGCAATATCCGGCCCACTGCAGACGCGTGATGATCTCGATCTGCTTGCGCCACGAGTTTTTTCCGCGCCGCGGCAAGGTCTGCTCGGCGATCGCCGTATCCGCCATCAAGAACAGCAGTTCGTCTCGCGACTTCACGTGCCGATAGAGCGACATCGTCGCCACGCCGAGCTCGCGCGCGAGAATGCGCATGGTGAGCGGGCCAATGCCTTCGTCGTCGGCGATCGCGATTGCTGCCTCCACGATCCGTTCACGTGACAGCTCGACGCCGCGCTCACCACGCACGATGGTTCCAACGCCCGGCTTCACGCGAACGAGTCCTTCGCGTTTGAGCATCGCGAGCACCTTGGTCGCCGTTGCGATCGCGACCTTGTGCGCTCGCACGATCTCGCGCGCCGAAGGGACGTGATCACCTGGCGCGAGCTTGCCCGCCCGAATCTGCGCGCGAATTTCCGACACGATACGCTGTGACGAGGTGTTCTGTTTCACGAGGCGTGTTCTAGTACGGCTTCGCCGATCGCGTCGACAGCCAAATCTCCAGTGCGTACAACGTACGCATGAAGATTCTGATCTCCGGAGCAAGCATCGCAGGACACGCTCTCGCATTCTGGCTCGCGAAGCACGGCCATGAGGTCATGGTC
>JBDTFL010000139.1:0-5252 GCA_039937955.1 Polyangiaceae bacterium
ATAACCTTCGGTCGTCACGCCGTCGACCACGACGCTCGTTCGTTGCATCCACAGCGGCGACAGCATCTTCAGCTCTTTTTTCCCGACTTCACCAAGTCGCAGTCGCTCTTCGTCCGACATTTCTTCGGTTGCCCATTCCAAGTAGAGCCAACCGAGTCGCGTATGTTTCGCTTCGTCGCGCGCGATGCGCTCCATGATCTGCAGCACGAGCGGGTGCTCCACCTCGCGCATCGTCTCCACCGCCATCGCCCCACTCAGCGTTTCCGAAATACACGCAACGCGAAGCACCAATTCGTTCGCGCGTTCGCGGGCGCTCGTGTCGGAGCTCGCCGGTGTGACACCGAGTCGATCGAAATCGGTTTGAATCCCGACGCCGCCGCCGATTTCCATCGCTAGTCGGCTGGCCAGCTCGGAGTGGAAAAGCTCGTCGGCAATGAAGTCGCCCGCCATTCCAATCAGGTCGAGCGGCGCCTTGGCCGCCAACATCGCGCTGATCACATCTGCGAAAGCTGCCGCCGCCCGATACTCACTGCGGGCGATCGCCGTCCACGAAATTCGTGCGCGATCTACGAGCACAGGCGGGAATTTCCGGGGATCCAGCGTTCCCCATGGAATCTCCGGATCCATCGGACGCAGCTTTCGAAAATGCTTTTCTGCCGCACCACCGCGCCATTCGAGCTCGAATCGCGACGTCAACCTAGGCCTCTACTCGTCGCCAGCGTCACTGGCATTCGCAGCATCTGCTGCGTCGAGCAGGTCGTTCGCGTCAGTCGCGGCGTCGTATGACGGGAAGATATTTCCTTCGGTCGCTATGTGAACGTCGGCGATGGCGTCGCTCGTCACTGCAGCATCTGCGCTTGCGGCCGGTCCATCTTGAAAAGAGTCATCGCTGGAGCACGACGTCAATGGAGACGCGCCGAGCGCACATGCCGCGAGGAGCATCATCGGTGTTCTCTTTTTGATCATCTGGAGGCCTCAGGATTTTTCTTCATTCGAGCTTAGCTCACAGCTGTGGCGACACGCGGCAAAGCGGACGCGTCATCGCATTGAGGACAGCTTCGCGTCTGGTCGCGCCGGTGAGATCACGTACGATCGCAGAATGCGACGAAGAGAATTGGGGGTGGTCGTTGCGCTGACGTTGGCATTCGCAGCAGCGAGCGCGTGCAGCGGCGACGACGCGGGCGGCAATCCAATCGATGCATCGGCCGATTCCCCAGATCAAAACGATGGGTCGCCGACAACGGCCGACGGTGGTGACGGCGCGCCAGCGAACGGAGCAGCCACTGTAACAGTGCTCGAGAATGGATCGCCGTTCGCAAACGCGATCGTTGTATTCTACACGTCTGACGGCACGCCGCAGCCACCGATCACTACAGGCGCAGACGGCAAGGCATCGATGACCGTTGCCGCCGGATGGTCGGTCACGGCTTCCGCGACGAGCTCGAGCGGCGGCACCGACACGATCTGCTCGCTGACGACGTTCTTGGCAATCGAGCCCGGCGACAACCTCGTTGCGACCGGACTGCTCCCGAAAACCGCCTCGCCGAAAAACGGCACCGTCGAGGTCGTTTCGCCTGGCACTTACAGCGGCGCGAGCTCGTACGGATGGTCGGACGGATGCAACTCGTCGGGCAACACCGACGGCGGCAACGTCGCGCTTCCCGTCAACGACAGCTGCTTGGAGGCGGGCACGCTCGACGTTCTCGGCCTCGCGTACCAAGGGACGAACGGCATGATCGCGTCCGCGCAAGCCGTCGGACAGACCTACGTCGACGGCGGATCGATCAGCGGTTTCGCGTGGTCTCCGATCACACCGACTACGCTCGCCACGACCGGCACACCGCCCGCCAACGCGACATCGTTCGGCTACGACATCGAGCTCTATTCCGGCAACAATCACTTCGGCGGATTCAATCTCGGAATCGGCCTCGGCGGCGCGTTCACTCCTCCGCACGTCACGATTCCCAACGGTACATTTCTGACGACCGCAAACTGGACCGCGAGCCTCATCTTCTCGTCGGCGCCGAATTCAAACGTGCAGCTTTTCGCGCAGACCCCGATTTCCTCGGCTTTTTCAGTCGATTTCGGATCGTTGCCACCGGAGATTCACGACCTCGTCGCGACCGCGGACGCTGCCGGAAACGCATCGATTGCGTTCACCGCCGATGGCCCACTCACCGGTCTTACAGGAATGATCTCCGAGATCGACTACGACGCAACGTCATCTACCCAGGCCGACGCTGGCGACACCGAGCAAGTCCAATGGCAAATCGTTGCGCCAGTCGCCGCGTCGACGACATTGCCGAAGCTCACGAAGGATCTCGTTCCGGCATTCGTCCCGGCCACACATTCTGCATACGCGCGTGCGCTCGGCGGCACGACCTACGCCGACTACCGCGCGTTTCGTGGTTTGTATCCGAACATTTTCCCCGGCACGCCTGCGCCGTCGTCGTATCGGATCATCTCGACATCGACCCGCTAGTCCTGAAGCGTCGCTCAGCGCGAATCACAGCAGCGGCAAAAAATCTTCGACCATGATTTGCACCGTCTGATTCGCGAGGTTCTTCGCCGAGCCGAATTGTACGGACTTCATCGCTCCAACCTTGCCGCCGAGCAGCACTTGCACCTGCGTGATCGTGAGCCCGGCGATCGACGTTCCGTCGATGGAGGTGATGACGTCGCCGGGGACCACGCCTTTCATCTCAGCGTCGGATCCACCGAACACGTTGCCGACTGCCCAGCCGGTCGAGAGCGCGGTGTCGACTCCACAGCCGAGAATTTGTGCGCCGTCGAAGATGAAGCTGGTGTCTTGATACGGAGCGAGGTGCAGCTCGGAGCTCGGATAGTCGATGGTCAGATTAAAATGACTGAGAAACGATCCGCCGAGCGAGCCATGAACCGTTTCGCCGGCGTCGGTGGAGAGCGATGCCAAGTTGTTGTCGAACGAGTCGTCGTGCACGACGATGACGCCGCTCGCCGATGCGCCGCCGAGTGAGACCGTTTTTGCGCGCGTGTAGCTCGCGCTCGATGCGCCGGCGGTGGTTTCGACGCCTCCGGAGAACAGCTGCACGCGACCATCAGCGGTGAGCGCCGCGTAGGTATCGGCGTCCACCGTGACGTCCGAAGCGCCCGTGTCGACCAGCATGCGGTACGAAATACCTTCGATGAGGACGTCGACGACGATGCGCGATTTCGGCAGCGTGATGTTCGTGTTGTTCACTTGCACGACGCTGCCGCCGCCTTCGAACGCGAACGGAAGCTTTATTTCCGGCAAAAGACCGTCGAGCGTCGGCGTGCTTCCGATCGTGAAAACGGTGTCGCGATAATTGAACGACGAGACTGTGTTGCAGAGGATCGGACAACCGATCAGACCGCCGATGGGAACGTCGCTGTCGGGACTGGTCGGGCTCAGGCTCGACGTGATGACGGGAATGTTCGGATAATCTTGCGTCGCAATCGTGAGCGTCTCGGTGCCGGTCGCGGGCGCCAATGGAAATGTCGCCGGGTTGAGCAATAGAAACGGATCGCCGGTGTCGACGCCGAGCAAGCCGGTGGTTCCTGAAATCTCCACGGGGACCAAAAACAGATTTGTCGCGCGCGTGAACGCTTGAATCTGCGCCGCCGTTGGAAGCGGCTTCTTGTTGCTATCGGACGACGAGCAGCCTGCGACGAGCAGAAAGAGAGCCGCGAACGTTCCACGATTTTGCATGGGGCGAAACCAAGCGTCTCATGACTTCGGCAATGCGCCGCGGAAATCCGAACGTCGATCAGTTCGCGCCCATCGCTTGCTTCACGACTGCCGTGTCGTCGGTCGGCACCGTCACGGACACGACCTTCGTGCTCGGCGGATCGGTCGTCTTCAGTGTGATGCGATGCGAGCCCGAGCGCACTTGCGCCTTAAAGACCGGCGACGGACCGAGTGACGAATTTCCATCCAGCACGTCGTCACACGCGGGCGTGCAAATCACTGTCAGGAAACCACTGCCACCCGCAACCAGCGGAGCAGGCGGCGTTGGATCGGTCGTCGGCGGAGGTTGCGCCGGCGTGGCCGGTTTTCCGCGACCGCGCGGCGATGGACGTCCTCCGCCTCGATGCGGCGTCGGCGTTTGCGGAACGACGCCCGTCATCGACTCCGGAAGATCCTGCGGATTCACGGTCATGCCCATCGACGTTCCCGTCGGTGCCAACGCGCTCGCGGTCGGAATCGTCGCGGTGGCTGGCGTCACGCTGTCGGCAGGATTCACGTTGTTCGTTTGCGAATGACTCCACGACTCATAAATCACCGCGATTCCTGCGACGGCGATGGCGAGCGCAAAAAGCCACGCGGCGGTGGAGAGCTCGTACGGAGCCTTCGGCGATATCATGTACGTCTGCGCGGTCGGCGGAATCATGTGCGGCTGCGGAGGCGGAAAGCTCGACTGACCCGGAAACTGCTGCGCGGGAATTCGCAGGTAACCGTCGCTCACTACTTGCCGCGCGTCGACCGCGCTCATCGGCGGCGGCGTTGCGTTGATCTCGACGGTGGGCGGACGATCGCCGTCGTACGTGGAATGGAGCGCGCGATCATCGCCGTGCATCTCACGACGCAGATCTTGAATCGGCGAAGGCGGCGGACGACTCGTCATCTCGGGCGGCGGTCCGACGTTCGTCGTCGAAGCGGGAACCTGTTCGCGTTGGTCGCGCTCCGGCATGCGTTCGGTGCGCGGCGGTCGTCGCTCTTCGTAATCGGAACCGCGCGGTGGCTTGCGCCGCGTCGGGATGGGCACCGTCGCGTCGGGATTGAGCTCCACCACCGGTGATGATGGATACGGCACCGTGAGATCCGCAGATGGAGGCGGCTGCGCGACAGTCGGCTCGTTCTCGGCATCCTCGTCATAATCGAGCCCGCTGATTTGCGGCTCGGTGAGTAGGTCGTGCTCGTCGGTCTTCGCTTGCTGGGGATTGGCTTCGGCGATGAGCGCGGCGCGTTCGCTCTCGCCCATCACCTGCGTATAAACTTCGTTCGAATCGGAGAGGCTCGACACCACGTCGCTCGCGTACGGATCGGAGGGGATTCCGACGACCGTCTCGACCTCGTGCACGTCGCGGGTCGTGGGCGCTGCGACCGGGATCGGCGGCGGGGCCGAACGCATCACAGATCGTTGCGGTGGGAGCGACGGCGGCGGAATCGAAGGACGCGGCTTCGGTTTCGAAGGTGCCATCGATGGCGGCAGCGACGCACGCGTGAAAATTTCCGTGGCGTCTGCGGCGCG
>JBDTFL010000140.1:0-2579 GCA_039937955.1 Polyangiaceae bacterium
GGAAACCGGAGAGCACCCGGGCCGATTGAAAGACATGGTCACGAGCCCGGGCGGAACTGCGATCGCGGGGCTGCACACGCTCGAATCGGGCGGCCTCCGCACGACCTTGATCAACGCCGTCGAGACGGCGACCTTGCGCGCTGCTGCCCTCGGCGCCGAGATGTCGAAAAAATTGAAGGGTGAGTGAGCGGTAAAATGAGCGGGATCGGCAACGTCGGCGCGCAGATCGGAGCGGTCGCAAACGCGATCGAACGCGCGCTCGCCAAGATCGATCCGAACGACGATCCGGAGGCCGAGCCGCTTTCAATCTTCGCGTTGCTCGCGCTTGCTGGTGCGCTCTGGTGGAGCGTGTGGATGTTCTGGCATTGGAAGTTCCAGCCGATGCAGGATCTCGGACACCACATCGGGCTCAGCGCAATCGTTGCCGACTACAACACCAAAGGCTCGCTTTACCCCGCGCTCTACGATCCGCCCGACCCGCTCAACGCCAACTCGCTTCTTTATTTCGTGGCTGGCTATCTCGGGCGTCTGCACGTCATCGGTATCACCAACTGCGTTCGTCTTTGTCTGGTCGGCTACTTGGTCGGCGTACCGCTCGCGAACTTGTATGCGCTGCGTGTGTTCGGCCGCTCGGCGTGGGCTGCGGTCATCAGCGTTCCGCTCGTGTTCGCGCACAACATGAATTTCGTGGCGGGCTTCGCGAACCTTCTCTTCGCGGGCCCGTTCATGGTGCTCACGATTCCCTTGTTTTATAGGGCTTTGGCGAAGCCGTCGTGGAAGCGCGCGGCCTGGGCGTCGCTCATGTTCGTGCTGGTGTTCCTGGCACACGCGCACATTTTTTTGTGGCTGGGCGCGATGTCGTTCGTAATGACGCTCGTGTTTTTTTTCATGGCGTTTTTCGAACGCCGCGCCGACCTCAAACGGCGGCTCGTTCGCGCTGCGCTCGTCGCAGGAATTTCGCTCGCATGCGTCACGCCGTCGCTCCTTCTTTTTTATCGTTGGTACCAATGGTCGTTCGGCGCGGGAAAAGATCAGGGTGCGATCACCACGACCACCAGCGGCTGGGACCAAGACTACGGCGCGCAATTCAAAACCGTCGACGGCCTCTTCCACGATTTCTACAACTACGGCCTCAAGACCTTCATCCAGATGGACGACCTTTCGATCCTCTGGAAGATGGGCGTGCTCTTCCTCGTTGCGATCGCTTGCTCGCGCCTCAAACGTTGGTCGCGTCCACCGGTGATGGAGACCGCATTCGCGCTCACCATTGCGTCGTATTTCTTGCTTCCTGAAGCAATCGACTCGAACTCGGTCGTTGGCTCGCGCCAAATCGGCATCGCGCTGTGGCTCGTTTCACCCTTCTTTTCCCCAGTGCCCGTAAAGGTGTCGCGTGCCGCCCGTTACATCGTGGTCGCCGGAATTTTGTGGGTGACAAAAGAGTCGCTCACCGCGTGGCAAGACAAGCTCGTGCTGTTCGAGAACACCGAAGCCGCGGGGCTCGAGTACGTGCTCGACGCCGCGCCGCCGCGTCAGCACATGCATTTCGTCAAAGTGATGAGCGACACGAGCGCGGTCTTCACGTGGAAGCCGCTTTGGCATGTCGAAAAATATTACATGTCCGACAAGCTCGGTCAGGTCGCGGACAATCCGGCGATCGTCTCGACGAGCTCCATTCGTTATCGCGTCGGAGTGAACCCGCACCGCATCACGTATCATAGCCCCGACTGGCCGAAGTGGGACGAGCTCTGGAACAACTACGAGCTCGTGCTCGTGCACGGTTGGCACCCCACCCCCGAACAGCTCGACATCGCAAAGAGTCACGCAGTGCGGGTTCGCAAAGCAGGAAACTGGGAGCTCTGGCGAAAGCACGGCCCATGGGAAACCGGCGACGCGCAAGTTTCGTCTGGGAGCGCAACGCCATGAAACGAAATTGCAGCCAAATCAAAGGACGATTACAGCAATGACAGCTCGCATGAAGGGAATCGTTCTCGCTGGTGGCGCAGGCACGCGTTTGCATCCGCTGACGCGCGTCGTGAGCAAGCAGCTCTTGCCGGTCTACGACAAGCCGATGATTTATTATCCGGTGTCGACACTGATGCTCGCCGGCATTCGCGACATCCTCGTCATCACCACGCCCGAAGACGCTCCAGCATTCAAAAATCTTTTGGGCGACGGCAGCGCATGGGGCGTGAACTTCACGTTCGCGCAGCAACCAAAACCGGACGGCCTCGCGCAGGCATTCATCATCGGAAAAGATTTCATCGGCACGGGCGGCGTCGCGCTCGTGCTCGGCGACAACATTTTTTACGGCCACGGTTTGGTCGACCTCGTTCAACGAGCCGCCGCGCGCGAGCATGGTGCAACGGTGTTCGCTTATTACGTGAACGACCCCGAGCGTTACGGCGTCGTCGAGCTCGACGCGACCGGCAAGGCGACCCACATCGTCGAAAAACCGAAGGACCCGAAATCCAACTACGCGGTCACCGGGCTCTATTTTTACGACAACCAGGTCGTCGACATCGCGAAAAACTTGAAGCCCTCACCACGCGGCGAGCTCGAGATTACCTCGGTAAATGAAG
>JBDTFL010000141.1:0-11501 GCA_039937955.1 Polyangiaceae bacterium
GGATCGCGAAGACCGTTACGACACCGCCGAAGCCATGCGTGAGGATCTCGACGCATACATCGTCGCGTCGAAATCGCAGGTAAATATGCGGTACGTGGGCACGCTGCTTGGGTCCGCGCTGGCCGACGAACGCGCCAAAATTCGCGCGCTGCTCGACCGAAAAATCGCCCAGCTCAAAGCCGGTGGAGCTGTCGCCAAGGTATTGAGCATCGCGCCGCCGCCAGCGCTCTTGCGCGAAGCCGACGACTCGCAATCTATCGAAGCGATGCTCGACGAACGCGACTTCGAGCCGGATGAGCCCGAGAAGAAATTGGAGCTGGTCAACGAGCTCGAGGGTGAGTCGGCGGTGGTTCGCGCGTTGCGCGGCGGAAAATGGCGTTTGGTGCGTCCGCAGATCTTCGCGGCCACGACCGTGCTGGTGGTCGTCGCCATTTATTTCGCGTTCTTGGCGCCGAGCTCGCCGGCTACGACGACAGTTTCTGATCCGCTCACGTCACCGAGCGTGGTGGCCGCACAGAATTCTTCGACAGCGCCGGCCGCTAGTAGCGAAATGGTTCTTCCGCCACAACAAATGATCGACGTTCAAATTCGTGTAATCCCTGCCAATGCGAACGTGACGGTAGACGACGCGCCGCTGAAAGGTCCGCCGTTTTCGGTTCGCTTTCCGAAAGAAAAAGCCACGCACACCGCGCGCGCCATGGCTCCCGGCTACATCGCGAAAACCCAGGATTTTGGCGGTGATCGTGATGTTCTGATCGACTTGAGCCTGACGAAGATTCCGCCGTTCCCCGCCGTCATTCCGCCGCAACCGCATACGACGACGCACGTGACGCCGCCGCCGCCAACGCAAACGACCACGCCCGATCCGCCGCCGCATGCAACGGCGCAACCGACGGCGACGTCGAGCGTGAGGCCCATCGACACCTCGAGCCCATACTCACAAGGCTCACAGTGAGGGGTCCGTTTCGGCGATTCGTTTTTTCGATCACGTGCCTCGTCTCCGCTTCGACGTTCGCGCCGCTTGCGCTCGCGCAATCCGCGGCAACGATGAAAGACGCAGAAAAGCATTTCGAAAACGGCGTCACGCTCTATGGCGAGCACGACTTCAAAGCGGCGCTGGTCGAGTTCGAGAAGGCGTATCAAATCGCACCGAATCCGAGCGTCCTCTACAACATCGGACAGACCGACTACGAGCTGCAGAACTACGCGGGCGCGCTCGACTCGTTCAACCGCTACTTGGCGGAAGGCAAACCGAACAAAGCGCGTCGCGCTGAAGTTCAAAGCACGCTCGACGCATTGAGAGCGCGCGTCGGCTCGCTCGACATCGGCAGCAATTTGGATGACGCCAGCGTTTCGATCGACGACGCAGAAGTAGGGAAAACACCGCTTCCCAAGCTGATCACGGTCAGCATTGGTCAACGCAAAATCACCGTCAATCACGACGGCTATGCGCCGCTCAATCGCGTCGTCGACGTCGCGAGCGGCGACTCACTCAAGATCGAAATGGATTTCGCAAAGCCCGCCGAGGGCGTCGCTGGTCTTCCACCGAAAATCATTCCGCCGCTCGTCGAGCCACCTGAGGACATGTCGTCGTCGAACGTCTACGAACGAAAAGGCGAGACCTACTTCTTCGTCGGCGCCCGCTATCGCGGCGTCTATCTCCCCAAGTTCGTGCTCAACGCATTCATCGACGAGGGTCGGAGCATTTATCAAAACAGCGCAGGCATCGAGCTCGACATTCGCAAAGACGGATTTTCGATCATCCCCGCACTTACGTTCATCGAGTACGGCTTCGGCGACACGCTCTTCTTCCAAAAAGGAAAAGATCCGAACGACGGCAGCTATTGGTCGAACATCAACTCGGGCGTCAAAGGCATCTACTTTTCGACCGATCTTTTGTGGTCGGCGAATTTGAACAAGTGGCTCGACTTCGAATACGGCGCGGGCTTCGGCCTCGGCGTTTTGTTCGGCTCTTTGGAAACGAGCTGGGTGTACTCGAACCCGAACGGACCTTACGCCGCAAGCACCGGACAGCGGTTTTCTCCGTGTATTCAGGAATCGGACTCACCGAACTGCACGAGCGCGGCGCATCAAAATTCGCTCACGTCGAAGGTGAATCATTATCACGAGCCGTTTTGGTTCGGAGGCGGCTCGGTCCCGAATTTTTTCCCGTCGATCACGTTTCCGCAAGTCGGTCTTCGCTACAAACCCGCGCGCCAGATCGAAGCTCGTCTCGGCATCGGCGTCACGCTCACCGGATTCTTCTTCGGCCTGAGCGCAGACTACGGTTTGCGACCGAAGGCGCCCGAGCCGAAGCCAACGCCCGAATGAGTCTTCGGATGGTTATTCCGTCTGTGCACGCGGCCGATCCTGATCTTCGACGACCGAGGAGATAGATCGCAAATCGCGGAGCGCGCGCTGGATTCGTTCGCGCCATGCGGCGTCGTGATCGCGGCTCAGGTCAGAAGCTTTTTCGTATCGCTCGTCGTTTTTCATGAGGCACCATTCGCTCCATTTGCAAACGGTAGACCGCGCTTAAACGCTTTGAAAAATAGCTCAAAACGAGTCCTTACCGCGGTTCGGCTATGTGGCGTCTCGCGACCGCGAGTCATTTCGCTACGTGAGGCTACGGGAGAAAGACCCGCACGAATGGCTCTCGTTTCGAACGGAGCGCCGTCGCCGTCTCAGATCGTCTAGCGTGGACGGCCGTGTCGTCTCAGCTGCGCTTGGCCCTGCTTGGTACCCTCGGCTTCATCACGGCGATTGTTTTCTTCGTCGTCGCGTCGATCCGTTTTGCCGCCACCACCAAAGCAACCGATCACACCTCCGAGGCCAAGCTCGCGATCGCCGAGCTGAGGCTCAACATCTTACGCGCGGACAAAGGCACCGAGGACTACGCCATCACCGGTGCGCCCGATCGAAAAGCGCTCTTCGAAAAAGCGAGCGCGGACTTTCGCGGAGACGTCGCCACGGTACGCCTGCTTTTGGCAAGCGACCCACAGCAGGTCGACCGAATCGACTTCATCGACGCGCACATCACGCCCCGCTTCACGGTTTTTCGCGCCGTCATCGACATACGCGATCGCGATGGGCGCGACGCAGCGATCACGGCTTTCGACAATTACTTGAACACGCGCGGCATCGAGATCCGAAACAGCGTGAACGACATCCTCACGCAAGAAGATTTGGTGCTTGCTCAGCAACGAAACGCCGGACATCAAGCCAGCATCGCGAGCATCATCGCGGCGTCGCTGGCGAGCGTATTTTTCGCCTTTTTGGTGGTGTTTGCGTGGAGCGCTCGTCGTGCGCAAGAGCAAGAAAAAGCGACGTTGGCGGCCCAGCGCGCGCAGCTCGAAGCCGAAAACGAAAAGCTCACGGAGCGAGCGCAGGTCACGATTTTTCAGGAGCGCTTCATGGCGGTGCTCGGTCATGACTTGAGAAATCCGCTCGGCGCGATCTCGATGGGCATCGATCTCCTGAAGCGCGAGGTCTCGGGCGAAGACAAAACATTGCAGCGCATGGCGTCGAGCTCACAACGCATGGCGCGCATGATCGATCAGCTTTTGGATCTCACACGAAGCCGGCTCGGTGGTGGCATCGAGCTCACGCCCACGCCGATGGATCTCGGCAAGGTGACGAACGAAATCGTCGACGAGCTACGTGTTCAACGCGCGGATGCTCCACTTCATGTCGACTCGAAAGGAAATCTGCGCGGCACTTGGGACTCCGATCGTCTCGCGCAGGTGATCTCGAATTTAGTGGGAAACGCGCTGCATCACGGCGCAGCCGACAAGAAGATCGACATCGTTCTCGACGGCACGGGTCCGCGCGTTTCGTTTTCGATTCGAAACGACGGCAAGACCATCCCGGAGTCACTGCGCAGCGTTTTGTTCGATCCGTTTCGTCGTGGCGATCGACAGGGAAATTCCTCGAAGACGGCGGGTCTCGGGCTCGGTCTCTTCATCACCAAAGAGATCGTCACCAAGCACGGCGGCAGCATCGCCGTCAGCTCATCGGAAGAAAGCGGAACCGCGTTCACGTTCGAGCTTCCGCGTGAAACTCAGCCGCGCGCGATACTGGACGACGTGCCGAAAGCCGAGGATAATTAATCTCATCTTGCGCCCTCACCGGAATTTTCTGGTCGGATGAAGCACACGCTCCTGATCGTCGAGGACGAAGAAGATCTCCGCGAGATGCTCCGCGACGCACTGGAGCGCCGAGGTTTTCATGTCGAGACGGCGTCGAACGGCAAAGAAGCGCTCGACCTGCTTCCGAAGATCGATCACATCTGTCTCGTGCTTCTCGATCTGTTCATGCCCGAAATGAACGGCTGGGATTTCTTCGACGCAATCAAGTCGAAGAAAGAATTCGAGCAGATCCCGGTGATCATCACGACCTCGGCGCCCAATCGCGCGCCGGTCGGAGCCACCCGCGTCCTGCAAAAGCCGTTGAGCCTCGACCGCATCGTGTCGACGGTTCAGGAGTTCTGCGCGCCCTAAACGCCACGAACAGAAGCCCAGCCTAGAAATCGCGAGCTGTTGTAAAACAGCCGAATGCGAAACACCTTTGCTGGACGCCTGCGCGTAGCTCGGCTTCTTCCTTTCGCGGTGCTGGGCACTGCGCTTTTCGCGTCGTCCTCCGCACACGCCGAGGGGCTGTCGATTCCCTTCACCAAAACTCAGCTCAAAAACGGGATGGTCGTGATCCTCGCGGAGGATCACACCGTGCCGCTCGCAGTCGTGAACATCACGTACAACGTCGGATCACGATTCGAAGAGAATCGGCGCACCGGCTTCGCGCACCTGTTCGAGCATCTGATGTTCATGGGGACGCGCCGCGCGCCGACGAAAATGTTCGACGGCTGGATGGAAAGCGCAGGCGGCTGGAACAACGCATGGACCAGCGAGGACCGCACCGACTACTACGACGTGGCGCCGCCCACCGCGTTGCCGCTGCTCTTGTGGCTCGAGGCCGATCGTCTTCGCGATCTCGGTCCGCTCATGAATCAAGAAAAGCTGAACGCGCAACGCGACGTCGTGCGCAACGAGCGCCGGCAGAACACGGAGAACACGCCGTATGGTCTCGCAGAGCTGCGTTTGCCGGAGCTCCTCTATCCGAAAGAGCATCCGTATCACCACCCAGTGATCGGCTCGCACGAGGATCTCGAAGCTGCGCAGGTGGACGACGTGAAGAACTTTTTCGCGACCTACTACGATCCGGCAAACGCCAGCTTGGTAGTCGCCGGTGATTTCGATTCGAAGGCGCTCATGCCCACGATCGAGGCTTATTTCGGCTCGATTCCGAGTCACGGAAAACCAAAGGACCCAGGCGCTCCGGGTTACGACTCGAGCAAGACGACGCTCACGTCGGTGGTGCGCGAGACCGACGAAGACAATGTCGAGCTCGGAAAAGTGATCTACGCGTGGCAAACACCGAAGCACTTTGGAGCTGGTGACGCAGAGCTGGATTTGATCGCGAGCCTGCTCGCGAAAGGGAAGGCGAGCCGCCTCTACAAGACGCTCGTCTACGATCAGAAGATCGCGCAAGACGTGGAGGCCGCACAAGAGAGCGGCGTCGTCGGATCACGTTTCGAGATTGGCGTGACGGCACGGCCGGGCGTGAAGCTCGCGACCATCGAAGCGGCGATCGACAAGGAGCTCGACAGTCTCCGAAAGACCGCGGTGAAACCGGACGAGCTCGAGCGCGCGAAAAATATCATCGAGACCGGCTTCGTCGATCGTCTGCAAGGTGCGCGTGATCGCGCGGCGCTTTTGAATGCGTACCAGGCCGAGGTCGGCGACCCAGGCTACGCACAGAAGGACGTGGACCGTTATCGCGCCGCGACAGCGGATGGCGTCAAGACCGTGGCCGCCACGTTTTTACCGGCAAATGCTCGAGTAATTTTGCACATCGTTCCGAAGGGCCAAAAAGACGAAGGCAAGCCCGGCGCGAAAAAGAGCGACGCGAAGAAGCCTGATGCAACGAAGCCCGACGCAAAGAAGGCGGTTCTAAAATGAAAACGACTCTCTTTTTTGCGCTCCCGTGCCTGGCGATTTTGGCGTGCGGTGATTCCCCGCCTCCTGCTGCCGCGCCGCCCGCGCATCCGTTCGTAGCGTCGATCGCGAGTGCGATTCCGGCGGCTCCCGCGGATCCGCTCGGTCCGCGTCCGGTTCCGGGCATGCCACCCGCGTTCGTTCCGCCGACGCCCACCGTTTATACGGCGACCAACGGAGTCACCGTTTGGTTGCTCGAACGGCACGCGCTTCCGGTCGTCGCGATCACGCTCGCGATTCCCGCGGGCTCGGCTGCCGATCCGAAAAACAAAGGCGGCGTTGCATTTCAAACCGCCAACATGCTCGACGAAGGCGCAGGAAAATACGGCGCGCTCGATCTCGCACGCGCGACCGACGACATCGGGGCCGAGCTCCACACTAGCGCAAATACCGATTTTTCAAGCGTTTCGCTGTTCGTGCTCAAGCGAAATCTGTCGGCCGGTTTTTCGCTGCTCGGCGATGTCGTCGCACGCCCGAAATTCGCAGCAGCGGAATGGACGCGACAGAGCGCACTCTGGAAAAACAATTTGAAGCAGCGCGCCAGCGATCCGCAAGAGGTTGCGCACGTTCTTTATCGCACTGCATTTTATGGTGCAGACCATCCGTACGGTCATCCGGTCGACGGCACGAGCCAATCAGCACCGAAGGTCTCACTCGCTGACCTCAAAGCGTTTTACAAATCGCAGTGGCGTCCGGATCGCGCGATCGTCGTTGCGGTTGGTGACATCACGAAAGACGAGCTCGCACCGCTTCTCGAGACGTCGTTCGGATCATGGAAGTCGCCCGCGGGTACACCGCCCGTGCCCATCGCTCCGCCGGCTCCGCAAACCGGACCCACACGCGTCGTTCTCGTCGATCGTCCGGGGGCGCCGCAATCGGTGATCGCCGTTGCACATACAGGCGTTCAAGCATCCGATCCGTCATCGCCGATTTTGAATCGCGCGAACATCGCGTTCGGTGGCTCGTTCACGTCGCGCCTCAATCAGGATTTGCGCGAGGAGCATGGTTGGAGTTACGGCGCATTTTCCCGGGTTTTGCGCAGTCGTGGCACCGGTCAGATGATCGCGAGCTCGTCGGTCGTCACCGAGAAAAGCACGGAAGCATTGAAGGCGATGCTCTCCGACATGACCACGTTCGCGAAGGGCGGGCTCACCGACGACGAGGTTCAGAAAACGCGATCGCAATCGCGCGCGGATTTGGTGGGCGATTACGAAGAGGTGCAAAAGCTCGCGGCGCTTCTCGCGAGTGATGCTGCGATGGGGCTCGCGCCGGATTACGAATCGAAGGCGGCGGCCGCACGTGATTCCGCGACGCAAGGCAATCTCGGACAGCTGGCCTCCACTTTTTACGATCCGCAGGGCTCGGTGGTGATCGCGGTCGGACCGAAGGACACGCTGCTCGCAGCGATTTCGGCGGCCGGTCTTCCTGCTCCGCAAATCTGCGACGCCGACGGAAACGCGTTACCTTCTGTTAAGTGAGCGAAGAAACACTCGACCTCTCGGACACTGAATCGATCGTCTGTCTCGCGTGCGGTGGAATCGTCGTCGAGCATCCGCCGCCGCCTGTCGGCGCTGAAACGTGCACGTGCCACATCGAAGAGGCTTCGCACGTCGAAGAATTCCAGGTCGACACGGGGGGCGCAGATTCTGCAAAATCGATCCGCTGCCCTGCGTGTGGCGGATCACTGAAGCTCGGCGCGCGCGCGTGTCCGTACTGTCATTCGGCAGTCGCCACCAAGCGCTGCGGAGACTGTCTCGCGTGGAATCTCGCCGACGCACGCCACTGCCAGGAATGCGCGTCGACGAACTTCGATGCCTCAGCCAAGAGCGTGGATCCGAAATCGCCTGAAAATATCCGCATGAAATGCCCTCGCTGTTTGGCGGGCTCACTGGTGTCGCGTCGTTACGCCGACCTTCGGTCTTCCGAATGCGATTCGTGCGGCGGCATTCTCCTCGACGTCGAGATGATGAACAAAATCGTCGCCGCTCGTGATCACTCGACCGCACTTCGTCTCGCACTTCCGAAGCGCGAAGCAAAACGCGAAACCGAGGTGCACTATTTGATGTGCCCAGTCTGCAAAAAAAGCATGAACCGAAAACAGTTCGGCCGAATCTCTGGTGTCGTCGTGGACGTCTGCAAGACCGACGGCGTGTGGTTCGACTCGGGCGAGCTCGTTCAAGTCCTCGCATTCGTAGAACGCGGCGGTCTGGAAGAAGAACGCAAACGCGAGCTCGACGATTTGAAGGAATCGAAACGCTCGCTCGAAGCCGCAAAATCGCAGGCCGCAGCATACGACGCCGCACACACGCCACATGTTGGAGGCGGCTCAGGGCTCGGTCGCGATCTCGCCATTGGTCGAGAGGTGCTCTCCGCGCTCGCGAGCCTCTGGTCTTAGAATCGGTGAGCGCTCAGGAAATCCTGCGCCATGCGATCGTGATTCTCTGAGCGGCGCCGATCATCATGGTGGTGCCGGCGTCGGCCAGCGTGACGGATCGCGACGATCGCCCGAAAAAATAAGTGCCTTGCGTCGATGCGAGATCGTAAGCGATGTCGCGATGGCGATCTTTCAAGAACAACAAATGACCGCGCGAGATGCCCATGTCGACGATGGTGCGCAGGAGCGGATCGCAGTTCAGCGAGCGCCCGATCAAAATTCCGCGCCGTAAATCACTCGCAGCAACACGCACCGCGCGCACGCCCATGGCGCTGCTCATTTTGATTTCGTAGATGTCCGGCTCTCCGTTTCGGACCGAGCTCGTCGTCTCGCTGACTTGCACGACGTGCGGAAGCAAAGTGATGCGCGAAGCACCATTCACCGGGCGCGCCAAAAATTCCGGTGACATGCCGGCGATGCGATACGGGCTTTCGGGCATCGCGCTCACGACGGGCGCGGGCATGTCTTCGCTGATGGTCGCTCCAGAAGGCAGCGCGACGATCGCGTAGCCGCCCACGCGAATGACGACGGCACCCGTGGCATCGATGGATCGCTCTGCCGATCCGTTCGAGAGAAAGAATCCGTGTGGCGTGTGGAGATCGAGGACGCTCAAAACGGGACACCCGTCGTCCACCAGCGAGCTACGAATCAAGAGATGACGAAGCGCAACTCCGACCTCGTCGAGCAAGTGCACATGACAGAGCGGATGACTTCCGACGACGACCGCCGCGCCCGCCGCCGCGATCTCGCACGAGCCAAAGCTGTCGCTCGTCATCCAATAAAGGCGATGACCCGGTGTTGCTTGCGGCTGCCGGGCGCGCTCCAAACCTCGGGCGAGCGCAAAAGCCTCACGCGGGGTCGGCGCCTCGAAAGAGCGGGTGCGGCCATAATCCGGAATTGGTGAGCTCGACATGTGCGCTGCTAGTGCAAAGCGCATGCATGCATGATCGTGCTGTTTTTTGGACAGATCCGCGATCGCCGACTGCTCCGTTTCGGATCGCGCGCGCCGTTTCGGATCATTGTGTAGGCTCGCGGCATGCGAGCGCTCGCGTCCGACGTAGCCCACGCTTTTCCAGGATTGCGGGTGAGCGACGACGCCGCCGATCGCGTCGCCTACGCACGCGACCTTTGGCCGCGTCATCATCTCGCAGTTCGAGCCGGGCGCGTTGCCGAGCACAAACCGGGCGCGATCGTGTGGCCCGAGTCCACCGAAGACGTACGCGCCATCGTCGAGTGGAGCGCAAAAACCAAAACACCCATCGTTCCGTTCGGAGCCGGCAGCGGCGTATGCGCCGGAATTTTGCCGAACGACGCTGTGGTCGTCGTCGACATGAAAAAGATGAATCGTTGGCGCAAGCTCGACAAGCGAGCGCCGTCGCTCGATGTCGAGGCCGGCGAGATGGGATTGCCGCTCGAAGAAAAATTGAATCGCGCGGGCTATACGCTCGGGCATTTTCCATCGTCGATCTTGTGCAGCACCGTCGGTGGATGGGTAGCCGCGCGCAGTGCTGGTCAAAACTCCGGGTACTACGGAAAAATCGAGGACATGGTCTCCGGCCTCGAGTGCGTCACCGGCACCGGGGAAATCGTGCAGTTTCATCGTCGTCAGGCCGGACCCGATCTGACTCCGCTGCTGATCGGAAGCGAAGGCACGCTCGGCATCGTCACCTCCGTTAGTCTTCGCTTACATTCCGCGCCTACCGCGCGCGGCTTCGGTGCGTGGACATTTCCGACCACGGAGGCGGGATGGTCCGCGATGCGCGAGCTCTTTCAATCCGGCCTGCGTCCGGCGGTGTGCCGTCTCTACGATCCGTTCGACGCGATGCTTGCGCGGCGCGGCGCGGTCAAAAAAGAGAAGACGCCCGGACACCCGAAATCGGCTTCTTCCGGAGCACCGGGCCTAGGTGCAGTCGCGTTGCGCAAGCTTTTGCAATCACCGGAGAGCTTCAACGCGCTCTTGGAAAGCTCGGCGGGCTCGCGGGCACTCGGCGGAGCGCTACTCGTGATCATTTTCGAGGGCAACGACGAACGCGCGCATCGCGAGATCGAAGAGACGAAGCGCGTGATGGGCAAGCTCGGTGGCACTTACGAAGGTGAAGGTCCCGCGCGGCGTTGGCTGCAACATCGGTATTCGATCAGCTATCGCCAAGCACCCGTGATCGCGGCCGGGCTTTTTTTGGACACGATGGAAGTAGCAGCGAGCTGGGCGAATTTGCCGGCTCTCTACGATGGTGTTCGTCGCGCGATGGGCGAGACAGTGTTTGTGATGGCGCATCTCAGTCATGCGTACCCCGACGGCTGTTGCATTTACTTTTCGTTCGCGGGCAGCGCACAATCCGGCACGAAAAAAGGGGAATGGGACGCCTCTTGCGAAAGCGTGTATGATACAACTTGGCGATCGGCGCTCGACGCTGCCGTCGCCGCCGGCGGAACACTCGCGCATCATCACGGCGTCGGACGATCGAAAGCGCCGCGCCTCGGTGCGGAGCTCGGCAAGGGTGTCGACGTCACACGCGCGCTGATGCGTGCGTTCGACCCTCAGGGAATTTTGAATCAAGGCTCGCTCATGCCGCGCGAAGGCGATCAAAAAACGGCAACGGCAACGGCAACGACAACAGCGACCGACCGCCCGCGTCTCACGATCGACTCGTTGAGCCTTCTCGCCGAAGCCAGCGGCGCGGTCACGATGGGTGAGATCGAGCGCGAAGCGAACGCGCAAGATCTCACCCTCGGCATCGATGAATCGGGAATGGAGACAATCGCCGATTTTCTCGCGTACGGCGCGCATGGGAAATTCGACGCTTGGAACGACCCGGCCGATCATCTCGTTGCCGGATTCGAAGCGACGCTGCCGAATGGAGAGCTGCTCGCGGTTCGTCCGGCGCCGCGTCGTGCGGTGGGGCCCGATCTCTTCGCGCTCGCCTTCGGAATGGAGCATCGCGTCGTGACCATCACGCGCGCGTGGATTCGTCTTCATCGGCGCAATGCCGAGCGAAGAACGAGCGAGCCTTTCG
>JBDTFL010000142.1:0-3104 GCA_039937955.1 Polyangiaceae bacterium
CGACGAGCCCCGCATCCACGAAACCTCCTCCAGCGTCGACAAGGCCGCAGGCGCCGTCGGCGCATGACACTGACCCGCATGGGTGATCGCCGGAGCACGGCCCGCCAGCGTCGGGATTGGCGGTCGAGCCTTCAATCTGTTGCGTCTCACCGCCGCACGCTGCGATGCTCACGATGGCGCCGACGCCAGCCGCGGCGACGACGCGAAGAAGGAAGCGAGCGGGTTGCGGCGGGGCCTTGCGATAGATCATGCAGGCTGCTCAGCAAGCGTCGGGCCGCACGAAATATCTAGTTTTCAAGGGCGTTGATGATTTTGCATTTGTGCCAGAGCGTGCAGCTCGGACGACGTAACCATGGCGGCGTCTCAAGGCGCAGCCTGCTCAGCGGCGACCGCATAAAATGCTGTCGGAGACTTTTGATTCGCGTACTCCGCCGCTATCCACGGCAGCGTGCGCACGACGTTTGCGATGCGCACCTCGTCGATCGTGGCATGCGCTCCCATGTTCGTGCCGTACGCCGCGGGCGCGTTGCCGAGATAACCGGTCGTGCCTTGCGTATTCACCGTGCCGGTCGCAGCGTGCGGTCCGTCTGCGAAAGCGCCGTTCTTGTAGAGCGTGCTCGCATTCACCCCGTCGTAGACCCAAACGAGCGATGTCCAACCGGCACCGATGATGTCGATGCTCGACTCCGGGTTCGACCAATCGTCGTTGTAAAAACCAATCGCCACGTTGGTGGGAGTGACTGTGCTGGGGTTGGGGGTGAAGACCGAGTGCAGCCAGCGCGATTGTTCGGCCGTGCCGTTTCCGAGCACCACGAGCGCGTCGTTGTCGGTCGTCGTTCCTTGCGAAACCCACAGCGAGATCGTGGAGGCGGTGTTGCCACTCAGCGCGTTCGTGAACGTGATCTCACCAGTGCCACCGTCGAATGCGACGCCGCTCCCAAGCTGCGCAGTCGTCGTCGGGTTCGACGAAATATTTACTGGCGTACCGTTGTGCGCACCGAGCGCGTCGGGAAACGAAGCGCCGGCTGGTGCTTCGAGATGCCACACCGAAACGAAATTGGCCGAAAAAACAGCTGCAGAATTCGCCGCGGGCCCGCCCGATTTTCCGTAACGAATGTAGATCGTCGTGTCTGCGGCATTCGAGACGCTCGGAACTTTCACCCAGGCTTCGAGATGACCGCCCGCAGAGATCCAATGTTGAATCTCGTACGCGAGCGGCGCGCCCGCGTTGTCGGTGAAATAAATATCCGATCCATTTGCCGCCGCATGTGCGGCGAGGTCGGCGTCCGACAGCTGAATCCAAACCGGAAAGTCCGTGAGCGTCGCCGTGACGTTCGCGGAATGAATCGTGAGCGCTTTTTCGTAGCCGTCAGCGGGCGTTCCGGAGTCGGAGAGACCCGTGGAACCGTCCAATGAGGTCGCGCCGTCGCGGCTCGCGTCGTTGGTTGATGCATCGATGGACGCATCACCAACGCCTGAACCTGACGCGTCGCCGGGGCCTTCCATTTCGATGACGGTGTCGTCGAGCCCGCACGCGTAGAGCGCCGCACACAACGCGACGCCAAACATGATCCGCATCTTCAAAGGATAGCGCGGTCGCAAGCGGCGTCGAAGCATCACGCTTTCGCGGGAGGTGACATTCGTCGGGTGCTGGGGGTCGGTCATGTCTTTACGCTATGAAACAAGGCGATTTCGTGATCGCTGATGGCGCCGTCGTTCGAGCGCGTGAGCCACCTCGTAGAGAGAAAATCGTTCGTGCACGGACCCAGCGAACAGATGCGGATGGGTCGCTTCATGGCCTCCGCGTGCAGTCGTTCGATCAGCCTTCGCAAGAGCGCACCGCGTAGCGGCGTGTACGAAAAATAAATCGTCGCCTCGCTCAGGGGTGCTTGGAGCAAATCGCCGGTTACGAACTCTGCGTTCGGTACGTCGAGCACTCGCGCACAGCGGCGTGAGAGCTCTACGTAAGTGGGCTCTAGCTCGACCCCTTTGCAGCGCGCGCCGGTGATCAGCGCCACCAACATCACCACCCAACCCAGGCCTGATCCCAGATCACAAAAGACGTCGTCCGAACGAATGGGCGCTTGCGCGATCGCCTCCAAGATCGCTCGCGCGGGCGTCGGTTGGTACGCGACCATCTCTTTTTCGAGCGGCACGCGAAGGTCCGACGGCGCACCCGAGTCGAGCAGCATGCCGACCAGAAGATCGAGCATAGAGTAACCGTGCGCCTCCTCGCCAGATCCCGCGTGATGGAGCAACGTGCGCGCGAGCTCCGGTCCGACGAGAGTTTTGGAGACGATCCGTGCGCGAATTTCCTGAGCCGTGTGCGCATTTGCGGCGTCGAGACGACGCTGGAGAGATCTTCCCCGCGCCTCGATCGTACGTAAATCAGGCGGAATGGTGATGATCCCGGAATCGGCGAGTCGATCGAAAACGTGGCTGTCGAGAAACGCGAGCGCCTCGGCACGAGACGCAAAATCCGGATCACGCGCGCTGATCTCCTCCGCGAGGGCGATGGCATCTTCGAGCTCCTCGCGTAGCGATGTCATCGAGCGCAACTAGTTTATCCTGCCCGCGGGAGATCGAAATGCGTTCGCTGTCATGGGTTTTGGGATGCACGCTGCTCGTCTGCGGTTGTCCGAGCTCGGTCGACAAAAATGGGCCGACGAATCCGACGACCGCCTCGGCATCAGCTGCAGCGCCGCTTGCTCCAGTGAGAACGACGGCGCAATCGACGGCTTCCGGACCGTCTTGGCATTGGATGAATCCGCAACCACAGGGCAACAGCCTCTACGCGGTCGTTGCGAGCCATGAATGTGGAGTCGTCGCGGTCGGTGAGCAAAGCACCGTCATGCGCTCGATCGACGACGGCCTCACGTGGAGCACGCATCAAAGCGACGAGCGTTGGCGATTCAAAGCCGCAGCGCTCTCCGGAACCGACATCTATGTGGTGGGTGACAACTCGGACGCCAACGTGATTCTGAAAATCGGATCATGCGGAGAAGCCGAGCCCGTGACGGTACGCAAGCTCACGTACAAAGCGGATGGCGCTGCGAATGGCGTCGCTGTCGATTCGGATGGCCGGATTTACGTGAGCACGGTCC
>JBDTFL010000143.1:0-6518 GCA_039937955.1 Polyangiaceae bacterium
ACAGTGGTGGGACACCAACAATCGCGCGCACGTTGTGGTCGGTGCCCGCTCGACCGTGAATGGCGGGCACTGCGACGACAACCGCGACACGCTAAACGGCTTTCCCATCGACTGCCCGCGCCAAGAAGGGACGCTCGCCACCACCAACCCATTCGTTGCCGGCCCCGATCACTACTCACCGATCGGCGTGGTCAATCGCTTCGATCTCGCGCCGAGCGATGGCGCCAATTGCGGTCAGTATCGAATCGCGTTCGGAAAAGACTCGGGTCTCACCAACGACAAGGACCGCAATCTCGTCATTTTCGAAGCTGTTTTGCCGAACCCCGATCCCTCACGAGGCATTGACGCGTGCGCGCCAATCGCGCGATTTTGGGATCGCTTGAGCGACGTCGGGGACGGCGGCGCTTCCATCGCAGGCCTGCTCGATACCTTTTATTTCACAGGCCTTCCGGGGTTCGAGCCGGTCGTCGCCGCCGATCACTACGGCGCGAAAGGCGGGAGCGATACCGGCCAGATTCGCGCAAATCAATTCATGGAGGACGTGTCGTATTTGGGTGGCGCACCGCTCCACCAAGGTTGGGAGCTTCGCGAATATCGGCTGCAGCACATGCCGAATTCCAAGAATCTCGTGATCAGGCTCGACTCGGTGAAGAATAATCCGAGCCCGTCGCTCATTGGCGGGACCGACCAGCTCAGCTTGCAGTTTCAGGAGGCGTTTTTGGAGCAGGTTCCGTCGCTGTCGGCATCGAGCCCGAACCTGATCGCGATGACGACCGCGCTGCAGTTCAACGCGGGTCAAAGCCGCGAGCAGACCTTCACCGACCAATACGAGCACGCGAACCCCTCGGCGGCCTTTCTCAATCAGATTCAAGCGAGCATTCCGCCCGCTGCCGGTCTCACGGCGCCCGATATTTTGGCACGTGCTGATACGCAGTCGTGCCAGGGGTGCCACGTCGGGGAGGGTGGTAAGAACCTTGGCGGCGGCGTGACCTGGCCCGCGAACGACAACGGCTTTGTCCAAATCACGGAGAGCTCGCGCCTATCCTCGGCGCTGACCGGAACCTTCCTGCCGTTTCGGAAGCAGGTCCTCGAGAGCTTTCTCACCGCAGAATGTTTGCCGCACACGCTGAGCGCCGGAGACCCCACGACAACCATCGCAGGCGGGAAGGTGGGTGCCGCCAACTGAGCCGACCCGAGCGCGGGCAGCCTGTGCACCGACGTTGACACGTCCGGGGCTCGGATCTAAAAGGGTCCACGGATTTTCCTCGGGAAAACCCTAAAAAACGATGACCCTGATCCAACAGTACGGGCCGATGTTCCTGATGATCGCCGTCGCTTCGACGCTGGCCATCCTCTTCTATTTGGGCGCGACCTACCTCGGTCCGAGCAAGCCGTCGGCGGAGAAAAATCTTCCGTTCGAGTGCGGCTCGGAGAGCTCCGGTGGGCGACACCTGAAGCTGTCGGTGAAATTCTACCTGACCGCGATCTTGTTCGTCGTCTTCGATATCGAAACCGTCTTCATCTATCCGTGGTCGATCCAGTTTCGGTCGCTCGGTTGGAACGGCCTCGCGGAGATGTTCGGGTTCCTCGGCACCATCGTCGTCGCCCTCATCTACGTCTGGAGAAAAGGCGCACTGGAGTGGGAGCAATGAGCGCGTCCTCGTCTACGTCTCAAGTCGTCCTTGACGGCAACGAGACTGGTTTCGCAACCACGCGCCTCGACGCGTTGCTCGGTTGGGCGCGCAAATATTCGCTCTTCGCGTATCCGTTCGTGACTGCGTGCTGCGGCATGGAGTTCATGGCGCTGAACAGCCCGCGTTTCGATCTCGCGCGTTTCGGCGCGGAGGCCCCACGTTTTTCGCCGCGCCAAGCCGATTTGCTGTGGGTCGTTGGAACGATCAGCCAGCGTCAGGCGCCGGTTCTGCGTCGTATTTACGAGCAGATGATGGAGCCGAAGTACGTTCTCGCGTTCGGAACCTGCGCGAGCTGCGGCGGCTTCTACGACAACTACACGACGGTGCCGGGCATCGACAAAATCATCCCCACCGACGTCTACGTTCCGGGTTGTCCGCCGCGCCCTGAAGCGGTGCTCGACGGTCTCATGCTGTTGCAGGACAAAATTGCGAGCGGTGATCGCCGCGCCGCGATCGTGAAGCCGCGCACCGACCCGGTTCCGGCTCTCACGAACATTCGGAAAAATCCGACGCTCGAGCTCCGTGAAGCACGCGCAAATTCCAAATTAGAGAAGCGTCGCGAAGAAGCGGCGCACGAAAAAGATCACGATCACGAGGCAAAAAAGGCTTCGAAATCAGCCGCGTCTCCGGTGCGACCCTCCACGATTCCGCCGCCCTCGAAAGAGGAGCTCGAGATCGAAGAGGCGTGGGAAGACGACGGCGGCAACAACACGCACGACGAAGGCAGCAGTGAGGACGAGTCATGAGCGAAGCTGTTCTCGCAAAGCTGAAAGAAACATTCGCCGCCGACATTTTGGAGACGCACAGCGATCACGGCGACGACACCGCACGGGTGACGCCGGCGAGCTGGCTCGCGATCAGCGAATTTTTACGCAACGATGCGGGCTGCGACTTCGACATGTTCATCGACCTGTGCGGCGTCGACTACCCGTCACGCGGCGGAGTCGTGGATGCGGGCGGTCGCATGGAAGTCGTCATGCACTTGTATTCTACAACTAAAAAACATCGCGTCCGTTTGAAGACGCGCGTGGGCGACGAAGACATGGCGGGCGCGGACCTCGACTCGGTCACGCACATTTGGCCGGGCGCAAATTGGCTGGAGCGCGAGGTCTACGACATGAGCGGCGTCACCTTCAAAGGTCACCCCGATCTGCGTCGCATCCTCATGTATCCGGAGTTCGAGGGGCACCCACTGCTCAAGGATTATCCGGCGCAGCGTACGCAGCCGCTCATTCCGTATCGCACCGAAGACGAAGCCGGCGTGCCGCTCGAAAAATTGCCGCCGTTCCGCGCCGACGAAGGAATGAGCTTCGGCCGCCGCCCTTTCACCGAAACCGACGAGCCGAGCTGATTCGGAAAAGCTCGAGAGAAAAGACACGACATGGAACCGCTTGATTTAGAGCTGGAAGAGAGCGAGCTCGAGCTCCCCGCAGAACCGATGCACCTCAACATGGGGCCGTCGCATCCTGCGATGCACGGCACCGTTCGTATCGTCCTCGAATTGAGCGGCGAGACGATCGTGAAGGCCGACGTTCAAATCGGCCACCTGCATCGCGGCTTCGAAAAGATGTGCGAACGCGGCACGTGGGCGCAGGTTTTCCCGTACGCCGATCGTCTGAATTACGTCTCGCCGATGCTCAACAACGTGGGCTACGCGCTCGCGGTCGAGAAGCTTTGCGACATTCAAGTTCCCGAGCGTTGTCAGTGGTACCGCATGATGCTCGGTGAGCTCGCGCGCATCTCCGATCACCTCACATCGACCGGCGCCATGGCGATGGAGCTCGGCGCATTCACGCCGTTTTTGTGGTTCGTCAAAGCTCGCGAAATCGTCTGGGACATTCTCGAGGAAGAAACCGGCGCGCGTCTCACGCACTCGTTCGGGCGCATCGGCGGCATGGCCGCGCCGCCCACGAAAGATTTCAAAGAGCTCGTGCGCGGCGGCGTCGTGCAGATTCTCACGCTCGTCGAAGAAGGCGAAAAGCTCCTCCTCAAAAATCGCATCTTCATCGACCGTCTCGAAAACGTCGGCGTGATGAGCGGCAAAGATGCGATCGGGCTCGGCTGGACCGGTCCGTGTTTGCGCGCGAGCGGCGTTGCTTACGACATTCGCAAGCTGCATCCGTATTTGAAATACGACGAAGTCGATTTCGACGTTCCCGTCGGAAAGAACGGCGACAACCTCGATCGTTTCTTGATTCGCTTGGCCGAGCTTCGTCAGTCGATGAAAATTTTGAAGCAGTGCTCGGAGCGCATGGCCGACGACGGTCCGGTGAATGTCGACGATCCGCGTGTGATTTTACCGCCTAAAAACGAGGTCTACACCACGATCGAAGGCACCATTCAGCACTTCAAGCTGATCATGGAAGGCGCAAAAGTTCCGGCTGGCGAGGTCTACTCGTACACGGAAGCCGGCAACGGCGAGCTCGGCTTCTATTTGGTCTCCGACGGATCCGGCACGCCGTATCGCGTGCGCATTCGTCCGCCGTGTTTCCAAATCACGGGCGGTCTCCAGCAGCTCATCACCGGCACCATGCTCAGCGACATCGTCCCGACGTTCGGATCGCTCAACATGATCGGCGGCGAGTGCGATCATTGACGCGTCCAGTTTGACTAGGCGGCGCGCTCGTCGTGCGTTCTGATTGATTGATGGGACATCGTCGATGCGATCTGAAACGACAAGCGCGGAGCCGACGTATCGATTGCGGCCGGTCGTCGCCGAGCCTTATCGAGCGGGCGCCGGCGCGCTGAAGGATCGTCACGCCGAACCACCGCGTTCGCTCGACGAAATCGAAGCGGTGCTGAAGACCTCCCGAGCGCGTCGATCGGTATTTCCGCCGAATCGACGTGAGCGCGTGGGATTCGCCGTGAACACCCTCACGGTGTTTCAGCCGCAAAGCCTGCCCGCAAGCGCGGGCGGCCCGAGGCTCACACTCGTTGACTTCAAAGGGCAGCACGCCTAACACTGCGCTTCGAAATCCGCCGTTTTTCTAGGTGGATCACGACCGAGCGAGCCGCTAGACGTGACCTTCAAGAACATCCTTTCGATCACCGATCAGCAAAGCCAAAGCCAACGCAAAATGCCCACGTTCACGTACGACGGTAGAACGATTCCCTTCGAGCCCGGCGAGACCATCATCGCGGCGGCTCACAGAGTCGGCATCGAGATCCCTCACTACTGCTGGCATCCAGGCCTTTCGGCTCCGGCGAATTGCCGTATGTGCTTGGTCGAGATCAAGCCAGCACCGGGTCAGCGTCCAGTGATGCTCGACATTCTCACGCTCGACGAAAAAACCGGCGAGTACGTCGACGCGCGCAAGCCGAAGCTGCAGCCGTCGTGTCAGATGCAAGCCGCAGACGGCATGATCGTCGAAGGTGACGGCAGCGTTCACGTGGTCGAAGCGCGCAAGGCCGTGCAAGAATTTTTGTTGCTGAATCACCCAGTAGATTGCCCGATTTGCGATCAGTCGGGCGAGTGCAAGCTGCAGGATTATTGGCTGGAGCACGGCCAATACAAAAAGCGCATGCGCGATGAGCCGGTCCACAAGCCGAAGGGCGTCGAGTTCGGACCCACCATCGTCTACGACGCCGAACGCTGCGTCATGTGCACGCGCTGCATTCGCTTCATGGACGAGGTCGCCAAAGATCCGGTGCTCGACATGCGCGAGCGCGGCAACTTGAACGAGATTTTCGTGGCGCCGGGTCGTCAGCTCGACGGGCACTACACATTCATGACCGAGCACGTTTGCCCGGTTGGTGCGCTCACCACCAAAGATTTTCGCTTCAAGGCGCGCGTTTGGTTTTTGCGCACGGCGAACACGGTCTGCCAAGGCTGCGCGACCGGCTGCAACTCGTTTTTGGACGTCGATCCGCGTTACAACAAAGCGTATCGCTATCGCCCCCGCGAGAACGCCGCGGTCAACAAATATTGGATGTGCGACGACGGCATGCTCACGTATCGCCGCGCGCATGACGGCCGCATTTTGGAAGCGCGCGTTGCCGGAAAAACCACGTCGCCGAAGTCGGCGCTCGCAACTGCGAAGAAGCTCTTCGAGAGCGTGCCGCAAGAATCTGTGGCCATCGTCATGAGCGCGCAGCATTCGCTCGAGGACAACTTCGCGCTCCGTGAGCTCGGCCAAAAGCTGATGGGCGCGAAGCACTTTTATGTTTCGGGTTTGGGCAGCGGTTACGAAGATCAGATCCTGATCCATCGCGACAAAAATCCGAACAACGCGGGCGTCAAAGAATTGGTGCCGAGCGTGATGAGCTTCGCGGAGCTGCTCGCCGACGTGAAAGCCGGGAAGGTGACGCACGTCATCGCGCTGGGTGGTCAAACACCGAACGCAACTCCGGCAAGTCTGGCTTCGGACGCCGAAAACGACGCGACGGTTTTGAAACGCTTGCAAGCGTTGGTCGTCGTCGCAGCGCACGGCGGCGCATTGGTCGACGCCGCGCACGTGATCTTGCCGGCAACATCGTGGGCAGAAGCTCCGGGCACATATGTGAACTTCAAAGGCATTCACCAAACCACGGAAAAAGCCCTCGATCCGCAGGGTTCTTCCCGCGCGGCGTGGCTGCAAATCTCGGATCTCGCGAACGCGCTCGGCTTCGAAATGGCGTTCACGAAGATCAAACAGATCCGTGAAGCGCTCGGCGTGAATGCGCCGCCGCCGAAAACCACGCCGACCAACCCCATCGAAACGAAGGCGGTCTGAAATGTTCGGTTTGATTTTTTGGTCCGCGATCAAAATCCTGATCATGGTCGGCTTCGTGGTGAACGTCGCCGCGATCCTCACCTGGTACGACCGCCGCGGCAGCGCGATGATG
>JBDTFL010000144.1:0-5868 GCA_039937955.1 Polyangiaceae bacterium
TCGTCGACGAGGACGCGAAGATCGACGCGAACCTCGGTGCGTCGAACGACATCGCGCACATTCGTTTGGCTCAAGAGATAATGGCGCTCATCTCGCCGATTCAGTTCAATCCGATGTTCGAGACGCCCGACAAGCGCGGCAACATCAACGACCGGCTCACCATTTGTGCAGCGACGATCGATTGGGCCGACGTCGACGAATCGCTCTTCAATTGCAACATCCAAGCAGCGAGCAACGGCGCGTCGTCCTCTGGTGTCGAGGACGCGTACTACCAACTGCTTCCGAAGCCGTATCGCCGTAAAAATGCGCCCTTCGACTCACTCGAAGAGCTACACATGGTGCGCGGATTCACCGACGATTTTTGGGCGACCTTCGTCGATCCGGACCCCGAAAAACCGGAGAAGCGCGTGCTTACGGTTTGGGGCCAAGGCGCAGTGAACGTGAACACCGCGGGCGCACAAACACTGCTCGGCGTCGTTTGCGCCGGCGCACCGACTGCCGATATTTGTATCAACCCACTCCAGTCGGCGACATTTCTCTCCGGCGTCACGATGGCGCGCGGCATCACGATGGGCGCCCCGCTCTTCGGAAGCACGCAGGACTTTCTCGACATGATGAAGGGAAAGGGCCAGATGGGGACGCTCCTCTCCGCGGTCGGAATGAAGCCCGTGAAATTTTTGTCCGAAAGCGAATTTTTGAAGAGCATCACGATCGAAAGTAAAATGTTTTCGATCTACGCGATTGGTTCGAAGAGGGGCTTCAAGCGCGACACGCGCATCCGCGTCCAGACCGTCGTCGACTTTCGTCTCGCAACGCCGATCACTGGGCAAATTCCAGCAAATGGTGCATCGCCGGCCGGCAGCGCGTCGTCGACACGCACCGCAGCACCAGCCCCCACGAGCTCGGTCGGAGCCAGCAACCCGAACGACCCCGCAAACGCAGCGAATCAGACGAACCCTTCCGGGCAAGTCGTCTACTTTAGGATCGACTGAGCCGCGTAAGCGACTCACCAGACAGAACGAAGGACGCATGCCGACGACGCTTTTGGGGATCGACATTGGAAAGCACGCGGTGAAAGTAGCCGCGCTGCAAACGTCGTATCGAAAGATCGCGATCACTGGCCTCGGCATGGTCAACATCGTCGACGTCGGTGGCGATGTATCGCTCGCGATTCGTCAAGCGGTCGAGGTGGCCATCACGAAGCCGGGCCTCGCGGGCTCGATGAACAACAAACCCACCGTACCCGACGCGATGGCCGTCGCGCTCGACGGTGAACGCGCGGCGCTTCGCATCATCGAGCTTCCCGCAAGCGCCGAGCGTCAGCTCGGGGAGGTTTTGCCGTTCGAGCTCGAAGCGCAGATGCCGTTCGAGATCGACGACGCGGTTTTCGACTATCGCGTCTTGCCGCGCAAAAAGCCCGAAAACAAGGCAGATGGTAGCCCTGGGGACGCAGCGGTGATGATGGATGTCCTGACCGCGGTCGCGAAGACCACCGACGTTCAGGCGCGCATCGATCTGATCAAAAATGCGTTGGCTACGGAGCCCGAGCAAGTTGGAGTCGGGGCCTTGCCGCTCGCGAATCTCGCGGAGACCACCGAGGCGTTGCGCGACGTTGGACCGGTCGTCGTCGTCGATCTCGGCGCAGACACCAGCGACGTTTTGATCTTGGAATCGGGCGCCGCAAAAATGGCGCGCACCATTTCGTTCGGTCTCGCCGGCTTGCCCGACAGCGCTCCGAAAATCGCACGCGAGATTCGCATGACACTCGCCGCTTATCGGTCCACCGGCGGCCGCGCGCCGGCGCAGATTTTTCTCTCCGGTGAAGGCTCGCTGGACAAATGGGGCGCCGCCGCATTCTTGCGCGGTGAGCTCGAGCTTCCGGTTTCCAACTTGCCGCCGCCCACCATGGAGATCGAAGGCGACCCGCAGCGACTTTACGAGGCGCCATTTTTCGCGCGTGCGCTCGGCCTCGCGCTCGGGCTCACCGGACGTTCCACCGGTTTGAATTTACGCCGCGGCCCACTCGCATATGAGCGAGGATTTGGCTGGATCCGTGAAAAAATCCCGGTCGTCGCGGGTCTCACGTTGGTCATTGCCGTGAGCTTCATTTTTTCTTCATGTGTTGGTCTGTATGCAACGGCTAAAGATCTCGACACGCTCCACGAAGCGCTCGGCCTCGTCACCAAAGACGTGCTCGGCGAAGAGACCACCGACGCCGCCAAAGCCACCGACCTGCTTTCGCAGAAAGCCGGCACACCCGACGAAGACCCAATGCCACACGCCGACGCGTTCGACGTCATGGTTCGCTTGTCGGAAGACATTCCGCAATCGATGGTCCACGACATCGAGGAGCTCGACGTCCAGAAAGGGCACGTCATCGTGCACGGCATCGTCGGATCGATCCCCGACGCGCAATCGATCGCTGGCTCACTCAAAACCGAGAAATGTTTTCAAGACGTGAAGGTCACGCGCACGAACCAAATGGTGGGCTCCGATCGCCAAAAATATTCCTTGGAGTTCGACTTGAAGTGCCCCGAGGACTCACACGGCGACAAGAAAAAGAAGGCGAAGGCCGCATCGAGCGCGTCGGCCGCCCCTTCGGATAGCGGAGGAAAGTGATGGCTGCCTTCGTCTCACGCATCACCAGTCGTCTGCCGCCGATCCAGCTGAATTTCCGGGAGAGACGCAATTCCAGCTTCGCCATCATCGCGGTCGGCGCGCTCCTCTTTTTCGGAATTCCCATCGCCATCGAGGCGCTGCTCATCGCGCGTCGGTCGGAGATCAGCGATCTCAGAACCGCGATCGACGCGGTGCAAGGCGCACGCGATGAAGTTCGGGAGCGCCAATTCCGCCGCGACCAAATCGCGATGCGCTACGCAAAGAAGGCGCCGCTGCTCGCGGGCTTTTTGCAGACGTCGGCGCGCGCACAAAATATGGAAGTGACCGACTCGGCGGATCATCCCGACGTTCCCATCGGCAAAAAATACGTCGAGCGCAGCAGCGTGGTGCACTTGAAGAAAGTCGGATTGCTCCCGCTCTCCAAGTTCATGGAGACGATCGAAAAATCCGGCGAGCCTCTTGCCGTCACCACGCTGTCGATTCGCAAGCGAACCGGCGAGCCTGACTCCTACGACGTGGAGCTCGGACTCTCTGCGTACGATCGCAATGAAGCTCCCACGCCGGCCTCGAGCGGCGCCGCGAAGGGAGACGGCAAATGACCCGCGAAGAAATGCGCGAGCGTTTGCGGCTGGTCGCGGCGATCGCCGGATACCCTTTATTTTACGTGTTTTGCTTCGTGGCGTTCGTGAGTCTGATTTTTCCGTACGACGTTTTGAAAGAGCGCATCGTTCTTCAATTCAACGCCACGCAACGCGCCGCGGGTGCACCGCAAGAGCTCTCGATCGACGACATGACGTCGTCGTGGCTTACTGGAGTCAAAGCGATTGGCGTCCATCTTACGCAACCGCCTGCGACGGGCGATGCGAAGGCCGAGCCGGTGGTCCTCACGGTCGACGAAGCGCGCGCGAACATTTCGATTCCCGCACTGCTGATCGGTCGTAGGAAAGTGAAGTACTCGATCGACGGTTTTGGTGGCACGGTCGACGGGTACTTCGAAGAGATCGGCACCGACCGCGAGGTCGAGGTGAATCTCGACGCCATCGATCTCGCACAGGTCGCGCCTCTTACAGCGCTGCTGGGCGTTCCCATCGAAGGTCATCTCGGCGGTAAAATCCATATCGAGATGCCCGACGGCAAAGCGTCGAAAGGCACCGGCACCGTCGATCTCCAAGGCACTGACATTGCGGTCGGCGACGGCAAAGCAAAGCTCAAAGGATTGCTCGCGTTGCCGCGCGTGGTCGTCGGAGATCTGGGCATCGCCGCTGAAGCCAAAGAAGGCATTCTCAAATTCACGAAATTCGAAGCCGGCGGAAAAGACGTCGAAATCGGCGGCGAAGGCCGCATTTTGATGCGCGAGCTCGCGACCGAAAGCGTGTGTGACGTCACGCTCAAATTCAAAGTGAACGACGCCTATAAAGGCAAAAGCGATCTCACGAAAAATCTTTTTGGCGCACCTGGCTCGACCAAAGGCGGCGATCTCGAGATGCTCGTGCCGCAAGTCAAAGCTGCGAAACGGCAAGACGGCTACTTCGGATTTCACGTGCGTGGCTTACTCGGCCGACCCGATTTCGATCCCGCACCCAACGCGAGCGGCTTCGGAAATGGAGCCGGCGGAAGCACCAGCGGCATCGGTACCAGCACACCACCGAGCTCCGGGACCGGAACGGGAATGAGCTTGGGCGCGACCATGGGCGGCGGCAGCAGCGGATCGACGGGCGGGGGCAGCGGCGGCTCCATGGGAAGCGGTGGCGCGATGGGCAGTGGTAATCACGGGCCGTGAAAAATTCTCCGCTTCTCACCGGCGTGATTCATCTCGCGCCGCTTCCGGGTAGCCCGCGGGCATCGAAGTCCATTTCCGAAATTGCAGCGAGCGCAGTTGCCGACGCGAAGGCGCTCGCCGACGCCGGCTTCGATTTGGTGATGATCGAGAATTTCGGAGACGCGCCTTTTTTTCGCGGTGACGCTCCGCCCATTACCATCGCCGCGATGACGGCATGCGCCGAGGCCATTCGCACGAACACCCGTAAAATGCCGCTCGGAGTCAATGTATTGCGCAACGATGTGGCGGCCGCGCTCGCCATTGCACACGTGGTTGGCGCGGTGGCGGTTCGCGTGAACGTCCACTCGGGCGCACGCATCACCGACCAAGGCGTCATCGAAGGGCGCGCTGCCGAGACACTTCGTTTGCGAAGGAATTTGAACGCCGACGCGATCCAAATTTGGGCCGACGTCGACGTGAAGCATTCGGCGCCGCTAGCTGCGCGTCCGATCGAAGAAGAAGCGCAGGAGCTCTCGGAGCGCGCGTTGGCAGATGCACTGCTCGTCACCGGAAGTGGAACCGGAATGGAAGTGAATGCGTCCGATCTCACACGCGTTCGAAAAGCTGCACCGGATGCAAAGATCTACATCGCGAGTGGCGCAACCGAGAGCAACTTACATCTCTTCGCCGAGCACGCGAGCGGCGTCATCGTCGGCACGGCACTACGCGCGAGCGGTCGCGCGGGAGATCCGATCGACGCGAGGCTCGCGAAGAAATTCGCGAATGCATTTCGAAAGCGTTTCGGCTGATTAGTCGGCTGGTCAGAACGCGCCGATGAAACCGGCCGCCCCACCGCCGGCTGCTGGTGCAATCCACGGAGAAATCCAGCCTAATTTAGCAGGTTTGGTGGAGTCGTCGCCGGTGGTGGCATGCGCCGAAGCATGACCTTGCGGCAAAAATAATCCGACGACACCGACGACCACACCTGCGCCGCCGACGATGAACGCGATGGTGGAAACAGTTCCGAGCGTGGACGCGCTGCTCTTGTCGCTCTGGAAGCTGTCGCTGTCGTAGACGGATGCCGGACACTGATTGTTCGGGCACTGATCTTTCAGCGAGCTCGTCTTCGAGATCGACATGAGGCCCGTGACCGAGCCTACGGCCACGCCTGCAACGCCGACACCGAATCCGATCATGGAGATGACCGGAAATTTTTTCTTCGGATGCTCAGGCTCGATCGGCTTCTGTTGATCGGCCGGCGTGTTGTTGAGCGCTACCGGCAGAGGCACAGCCACAACGGGAAGATCGAGAAGCACGCCCTTGGCTTCGCGCTCTTTGACGTCGACCTGCGCCTGCGTGTGCGAATCGCCAGCGACCGCGGTCACGACGTGATGACCCGGATTCACTTTGCGCGGAAACGCGAGCGCCGCCGTAGGAATCGCGACGCCGTCGACGTCGACCTTCGGAGCAACGCCCGCAGGTGCATTTTT
>JBDTFL010000145.1:0-3607 GCA_039937955.1 Polyangiaceae bacterium
CCGGCGGAGTCGGCTTCATCGGCTACCACGTCACGCGTGCGCTTTTGGCGGGCGGCGCAAAGGTCACCGTCATCGACGACTTTTGCGCGGCGCCATATCCGCTGGAAGAAAAGAAACGAAACGAAGCCGACCTCCAAAAAGAATTCGACGAGAAGCTCACCATCGAAACGGCGTCGGTCGACGATCGCCCTAAAATTGCCGCGTGTTTCGCGCGCGCCGAGGCTCAGGGAAAAATCTCGGGCGTCGTGCATCTCGCCGGTTTGGCGGGCGTTCGTCCTTCGTTCAATGATCCGGCACGTTATGCGCGTGTGAACATGGAAGGCACGAGCGTGATGCTCGAAGAGTCGCGCGTGCGCGGGGTCGACCGCTTTCTCTTCGCGTCGAGCTCGTCGGTCTACGGAAATTCGACGCCGCTCCCTGCGCATGAAGATGCGCCAGCCGTCGACCCAGAGTCACCGTACGCCGCATCGAAACGCGGAGCCGAGCTCATCGCGCTCGCGATCGCCCGGCGCGCACCCGAAATGAAAATCACCGGAATGCGGTTTTTTACGGTGTATGGGCCTCGTCAGCGTCCGGAGATGGCCATCTCGAGCTTCACGCGCGCCGCGTTCGCCAAGCAAAAAATCACCATGTTCGGCGACGGATCGATGAGCCGCGATTTCACGCACGTCGACGACATCGTGCGCGGAATCACGCTCGCCACCGAGCACGCGCCAAAGGGTTTTCGCATCTACAACTTCGGATCCGGCGCCCCCATTCGCCTCGACGATTTGGTGCGCGCCATCGGCATCGCGACCAAAACCACGCTCGAGGTCGAGCAAGCGCCGGTTCCGCTCGGCGACGTCGATGCCACGTTCGCGGACATCACACGTGCGAAAGAAGATCTCGGTTGGGCGCCCCAAATCAAGCTCGCGCACGGTCTAGCCACCGTTGCTGATTGGGTACGCAGCCGAGGCTGATATATAGACCCCCGATGGATCTCGAGCGCGCACGCGTTTTCGCGAAGAGATGCGTGCCGAAAGATCCGGCCATGAAGAGCGCGCTCGTGCTGCTTCCGATCGCAGCGGTGCCGCGCATCTGGACGATGATTTCGGATCAGGGCGTGTTCTGGCCCGACGAAATTTATCAAAGCATCGAGCAGGCGCATCGCCTCGTGTTCGGTTACGGAATGGTGCCGTGGGAATTTCGCGACGGCGCACGATCCTGGGTATTTCCAGGCCTTTTGGCGGGCGCGATCAAATTCGCAACGTGGTTCGGCGCACGGACCGGACCCGACGTCGTGCATGCCGCGAAAGGAATGATGGTGATCCTCGCGGTGTGGGGCGTCATCGCGACGATGAAGCTCGCGAACAAAATCGGCGGAACGAACGCCGCCTTCATCGCGGGCGTTTGGTACGCGCTCTTCCCGTCCATCATCGTTTACGGGTCACGCTGCATGTCGGAAATGGCGTCCGCCCCGACCCTCGCGACCGCCGCGTGGCTCGCCTACGAAGGCGGCACCAAAAAGAATCCGCGCAATGAATTGCTGGCCGGCGCGATCGCGGCCTTCGCCATTTTTCTGCGCTACCAAAACGGCGTCATCGGCGTCGGGCTCTTCTTGATGTTGCTCGCGCGCCGGCGGTGGTGGGATCTGCTTTATTTTTCGGTCGCCGCGCTCTTCGTCGGCATGCTCGGCGGCTGGCTCGACAAGCTCACGTGGGGCAACTGGTTTCATTCCTTCTTCGTGTATTGGAAGTTCAACGTCGTCGAGGGCGGAGGCGCAAAGTGGGGCGTCGCCGACGCGATGTACTACGCAAACACGGTTTGGAGCGCGACCGGCTGGCCAATCATTTTGATCGGCCTCGGATTTTTGCTGTCACTCCGCCGCGCCGCGGTGTTGATGCTCACGGTTTGCGTTTTCGTCGCCGCGCACGTGCACACGCCGCACAAAGAATATCGCTTCATGATGCCCATCGTGCCGCTCGTGCTCGCGCTCGGTTCCGCGGGCCTTGCATGGATCATCGAGAAAATCCCTGGAAACGTACGCGGCACGCCCACGGCTGGTTGGGTCGCAGCGCTCGTCGGATCGATCACGGGCGCTGCTCTCGCGTACAAGATCGCGACGATCACGTTTTGCGACATGGGCGCGTTTTGCGACGTTGAAATGGGAACGCACGCACCGTGGCATCACGAAGACGGTCCCAACCTCGCGTTCTGGGAAGCCGGACAACACAACGATTTGTGCGGCATGGGCATGAGCGGCATGGGTCTCATCTCCAGCGGCGGCTACAGCTACTTGCACAAGAACGTGCCCATCGTTTCGGCGAGCGACACCAACGTAGCCAACTACATCACGTTCCCCCGATTGCGACCGCCGCCGCCCGGTTATCGGCTCGTTGGTTTCTTCGACGACTACGTGCTCTTCAAACGTGACGGACAGTGCGCGCCTGCGCCTTACTTCCGCCAGATGTTTCCATGAGCGGGTTCATGAAAAAGCGGGCGGCGTGAAAAAGCCCAGCGAACGAAACACCGGGAAAATGCCGCGTATCGTGCGGCTATTTTTCATCCTGATCTTTTTCCCGTTCACGATGGTCTACCCGTACATCGCGTCGCTGAACAATCCGAACGAGAACGTCCGCACCTATATGGTGATGGCCATCGTCGACTTCCACACGTTCCGCATCGACGACGTGCTCACGCGTCACGGTTACGTGAACGACATGGCGAAGGCGCCGGATCCGGTCACGAAAGTTCCGCATCTCTACGCGATCAAAGCGCCGGCTCTCAGTTACATGGGCGTTCCTTATTATTGGGCGTTCGAGAAAATCGCGCCGCTCTTCGGGCATCCTGTTCCAAAAGCGACGGACCCTCCCGAAGCCAAAAAATGGTGGTTTCAGGCCTCCACGTTCGTGCTGCGCATTTTCGTCGTGCAGATCCCTGCGTTCATCTTCCTGATCTATTTCGAACGGTTTTTGCGCGCGTATTCGAGTGACGTTGCGCTGCGTTTGATGACGGTGGCCGGGGTCGGGCTCGGCACCAACTATCTCGCGTACTCGCTCATGTTCGTGAGCCACACGTGGTTCGGCATCGCGGCGTTCACGTCGTTCATGCTCATCACGCGGGAGCGCGCGCTCTCCCGCAACAACTCCAAGCGTCGTCGCGCGAAGATCGCTTTTTGGGCGGGCTTCTTCGCGGGCATGGCGTCGCTGCTCGAGTACCAAGCGTTTCCGGTTTCGTGCGTGCTCGCTATCTATGCGTTTTGTGTTTTTTGGCGACCAAGGGGCCTGCTTTCATTTCTCGCAGGCTCCGGGCTCACTGCGGCGGCCCTCATGTTTTATCAGTGGAGCTGCTACAACAACCCGCTCACACCAGGTCACAAACTGGCTGAAAATCCGCAGTTTGCTGCGTTTCACAACCAAGGCTTTTACGGCCTCGAGACACCGAGCTGGCAGACGTTTGCCGATCTTTCGTTCAGTCACGGATACGGATTTTTCGGAACGAGCCCGTTCATGTATTTGGGCCTACTCGCATTTCCGTTCGGACTTCTGTGGGCAAAGGGAGACAAGCGAGAACGCGGTCAACGCCGTGTCGTCACGTTCGTTTGGCTCTTCGCGATGCTGTCACTTTG
>JBDTFL010000146.1:0-3490 GCA_039937955.1 Polyangiaceae bacterium
GAGCTCTCCGTAGAGCTCGTCCATGAGCGTGCTTTCGAACTTCTCGCAATCCATGACTCTTACGCTTCGATCCTTTTTCGCTGACTGTCTGTACGCCTGCGCGTTGCTCGGCTTTTTTTTCTCTGACTAACTAAATCGTTTTACCGAAACGGCTGCTTCGCAAGTCCTTGCGCGAATTCATTTGCCGTTTCACTTCAGCGCGCGCGCGTACTCCTCGTATTCGCTGAGCGCGGCTTGCAATCGTTCCAATGCGTATCTCATTCGGCTTTTTACGGTGTTTTCCGGCACGCCGGTGATCTCTGCAATTTCTTTGAACGGCAAATTCGAAGCTTCGCGCATCAAGAAAACTTCGCGCTGGTCGTCCGGTAATTCGTCCACCGCGCGCACGATGCGTTCTTTCAATTCGTCGCCCGTCGCTTCGCGCTCCACGTTCGCTTGCTTGTCGGCCGTCACTTCGCCGAGCGTCGGTCCATCCCAATCCGCGCCGCGCGCGTCGTCGAGAGAGGCATGTTTTCGGAGCGCACGTTTTCTCATCTGATCGATGCAGAGGTTTCGAGTGATCGTGTAGACCCAGGTCGTGAATCGAGCTTCGTGCTTGAAGTCGGCGGCGTTCTGCACGACGCGAACGAACGCCTCTTGCACCACGTCTTCCGCTGCCGTTTGAACGCGCAGCTGCCGCATCGCGAAGTTGTAGAGCGGCCCCTGATGACGCCGAACCAGCAACGTGAAGGCGCTTTTGTCGCCCCGCTGGTAGCGGATCATGAGCATCTCGTCGGAGATCTCGTGCTGCTTGTTGGCCGGTTTGTCGGTCACAGCAGCCCCACGCGCCGGTCGCAGCGCTGGTCCAAACGCCACTCCAAGCGCCTATTCCAATAGGGGGAAGGGGGTGGTGACCCCCTAAAATACCCCGAAAATACGGGCGGAACCCGCGGACCCTCATTTTCTTTGCCTCGCTCTGCTGATTTCAGACGTGCCGAGTGAACAAAAGATCTCCGCATCGGCCACAACAAGAGGTGGCTACCGTGCGGCTCAGATGTGGGGAGGAAGGGGAACACCTTTTAGAGGACCGTTGCCAGGTGGGTCGGCAGGAGATTACCCTGCTTCGCGCCTTGCTTGAACCGCCGAAAGTACGCCATCTTGGGGACACCCCTGCGAACGCGCCCGCCGACGCGATGGTTCACGAGCACTTTGGAAGGAATTTACGATGAGACGTCACGGAGCCATGGGTGTTGCTTTTCTGCTTTCGGTCGCAGTTTCGGTCGGAGCTATCGCGCAGCAAGCGGCGCCCAAACCCGCAACTACGTCAAAGCCTGCGGCGAGCGCAAAGCCCGCCGCAACGACGGCCGCGACTCCCGCCACCACCACGACGAGCGCGTCGACGGCAACGTCGGCATCGCCTTCAAGTAGCGGAGCGCCAACGACCGCGAGCGCTGCTCCTGTTGCAACGGCGGCTCCGCCCGCAAATTCAGCGGGAATGGATGGCGCAACCTACGCCGTGCGTCTTCGCGATCTCGAAGGCCGCGTCGACGAATTGAAAGATCAAATTCGCCGCAGCCACACGCGCCTCGCGCTTCTCTCTGACACGATCATGGGCGGTGGCGCTGCCGGATCGCGATCGGAAATCACATTCGAAAATCAGATGTCTTCCGCCTTCAAGCTGACGCGCGCTGTCATCGTTTTGGACGGCGCGGTTCAGTACACGCGCCAAGACGATTCGGGCGCGCTCGCGGATCAAAAAGAAATTCCGGTCTTCAACGGCTCAGTGCCGCCTGGCGATCACACCGTCTCGATCCTGCTGAATTTCCAGGGTAACGGCTACGGCGTGTTCACGTACTTGCGCGGTTACAAGTTCGAGGTGAAGTCGAGCCATTCGTTCACCGCAACGGAAGGGAAGACGATCGCGGTCACTGCAACGGCTCTCGAGAAAGGCGGAGTGACCACACCGCTCGAGCAACGCCCGAGCGTTAACTGGAACGAAAAAATTCAAGCGCTGGGCGGGGCAGGCTCGTCGCCCGCGCCGGCAGCTGCGGCAACTGGCAATGCGAGCGCAGGTAGCAGCGGCGCTTCGGGCAGCGTCTCGGTCGGTGGGGGCAGCAAGTGAAATTCGGCCGGCGCGGTCTATCGCGCCAAATTCCTAGACGCCTGCGCGTAGCTCGGCTCGGGCTTCTGCGGTCGGTCGTAGCAATCGGCGCTGCCAGTGTCGTCGGCGCGTTCGTGCCGTCGCGCGCGTTTGCATCGGAAGCCGACGACAAAGCGGCGGCCGCGCAACACGACGTGCAGAGCGCGGACCGAGAAATTCCGAGCGTTCAAGCGGCCATCAACAGCGCGAACACGCAGCTGCTCACGGTCGAGCAGAGGCTCGCGAACGGCGACCTCCTCTATCAATCGAAAGATTACGTTCACGCAAGCCTCGTCTACAGCGAGATCATCGAAGGCTTCCCGAACACGCCGAGCTATCCCGACGCCACGTGGATGCGCGGTGAGACCTACTACGCATCCGAAGAATATTTGTCGGCCCGCCGCGATTATCGCGAGCTCATCAATCATTCTTCAGAGCCACGTTTTGCGCCGTATCTCTCGAAAGCGCTCGCGCGTCTCGTCGACGTTTCGATCCGTCTCGGCGACTACGATTCCCTCGACGAGGTCTTCCAAAAAATCGGTCAAGTGCCGCCTTCGCAAGTTGGCGCGGTGCTCGATTACGCAAAAGGGAAGGCGTACTACTTCCGAAAAAATTATTCGGAAGCGCAGGCGGCATTCCAAGAAGTCGAACGTCTCTCCACGACGCCGGCGCCGAACGGAGAAGGCCCGAACGGTTTGTATCGCGCGCAGGGCCGCTATTTCATGGGTTTGATTGCGATGAAACATGCGCAGCCGCTCCCGGCCTCACCGACCGCAACGAAGATCGATCCGAACGCGCCGTCGCCCGCACCGCAAGTCGGAGACGACGCCATCGACACCACGATGGCGAGCCGCACGGACTACAAGCCGGCGATCGAGACGTTCCGCCAAGTCACGTTGCTTCCCGGAGACACGCCGGAACATAGACATGTCATCGATCTCGCGTGGATGGCGATCGGCCGCCTTTTCTACGAGATGGAGCAGTATCAGCAGGCGAGCGAGGCGTACGCGAAGGTGAGTCGCGATTCGCCGGAGTTCGACACGATGCTGTACGAGCTCGCGTGGGTTTACGTTCGCCTCGGCGACGTGCAACGCGCTGAGCGTGCACTCGAGGTGCTCTCGATCGCAGATCCGAACTCCTCGTTCGCAGGTGACGGGACGCTGCTTCGCGCAGACCTTTTGTTGCGCGCTGGCGCATTCGACAAAGCGCTCCAGCTCTACATTCAGACGCGTGATCAATTCGACCCGATGCGCGTGAAGGTCGACAATTTTTTGGCGTCCACGAAAGACGTCGCGGCCTATTACGACAAGCTCTCGCAACAAGACATGGAAGCGCTCGACACGAGCGACACACTTCCGGCGATCGCCGTTC
>JBDTFL010000147.1:0-5618 GCA_039937955.1 Polyangiaceae bacterium
AGCTCGATTCGAGCAACGCGGCCCAGCGAGTTCAAGAAGCTGAATCCGGCTGCGCAGGTGCCGGTCCTTTTGATCGATGGTGAGCCGGTTTCGGATTCGACGCGCATTTTGCAACGCATCGACGCGATGGCGCCGGGCCGAATTTCTCCGGCCGACTCGGCGCTCAAAGTGGAAGCGGCGATGTGGGAAGAGCTCGCGGACACGTCGCTGAACGGTTTTTTGGTGGCGGCGCGTTGGCTCGATGATCGAAATTGGCCGATCGTGAAACAAGCCTATTTTTCGGAGATGCCAGGAATGGTGCGCGCGATCGTTCCCTCACGCATTCGCGCGAATGTTCGCAAAACCCTCTACGCGCGCGACGTGATTCGTCACGGAATGGATGCGACGTGGAAGCGTTTCGAGGAGCTGCTGGATTTGTTCGAGGCGCGCGCGCCCGAATCGACATTCTGGGTCGGAGCGTCGCTGTCGTTTGCCGACTTTGCGATCTACGCGCAGCTCGCGGGAATGCAGACGCCGCTCACCGTTTGGCAGTCGGCGAAAATTGCGGAACGCTCGCGGCTCGGGAGCTATCTCGCGCGCGTGAACGTGGCGACGCGTGAGGCGGTCACATTGTCGTCGGTGGAAGTGTCACCGGCCTTCGCGACGCAATCCTCGCGTGCCGAAGCTGCCCGTAACTGGGTGATTGTCTGACGTCACCGCGACCTTCGCTTCTTCGATGCTCGCCAAAATATTTTTTGCGTGTTTCAAAAATATTTCGCCGGCTCGAAGGAGCGTCATTCCTCTCGACGTTCGAGAGAATAAGGGTGTTCCGAGCTCGTCCTCGAGCGCGCGAATTTGTCTGCTGAGTGGCGGCTGCGCGATGTGCAAGCGCACCGCCGCACGACCTACATGGCCGGTTTCGGCGACCGCCACGAAATAACGAATTTGCGAGAAGCTCATCGATCCCGAAGATAGCAGACGCTGCGTCATCGATCTCGAGACCTAAACGATATTGGATTCGTGCGGCTGATTTCGGCAAGGTCGATCTACTTTGATCGAAATTCACGGCGAACGAGAAATCGAAAAAATGCGACGCGCGGGTCGCGCGGCGAAAGCGACGCTGCAGCACGTCGCAGAAAAAATGCGCGCCGGAATCAGCACCGCGCAGATCGACGCTTGGGTACGCGATCACACGAAAAAAACAGGCGGATCGCCGAGTCAGCTCGGCTACGACGGATTTCCGGCAGCGGTGTGCACGAGCCGCAATGCGGTCGTGTGTCATGGAATTCCGAACGCCGAAGAAATGATCGCGGACGGTGACATCATCAACGTCGACGTCACGACGATGCTAGGTGGTTTCCACGGCGACACTTCTGCAACGTTCATGATTGGCAACGTGAGCAATGAGGCGCGTCACGTCGTCGACGTCGCAAAGCGATCACGCGACGCTGGAATCGCAGTCGTTCGAGATGGCGCGCGACTCGGAGACGTCGGCGCCGCCATTCAAGCAGTCGCCGAAACCGCAGGTTGTAGCGTCGTGCGCGATTTCGGCGGACACGGAATCGGGCGTAAAATGCACATGGATCCGCATGTCGCGCATTTCGGAGAGGCTGGCCGAGGTCTACGGCTTCGCGCAGGAATGACGATCACGATCGAGCCGATGGTGAATCTCGGCCACTCGGAAGTTCGACTACTCGAAGATGATTGGACGGTCGTGACGAACGACGGACTGCTCTCCGCGCAGTTCGAGCACACCGTTCTCGTTACGAAAGACGGCTTCGAAATTCTGACGTGATGTCCTGGACGCCTGCGCGTAGCTCGGCTTTCAGGTTTTCGAGATCAGGATCCGTATTTCACGCCGCACCCGTACGCCTTCGTCTGCGGAACGGCGACCGGTTTTCCGGCGCTGACCGAATCGAGCGCGTCGCTCACGTAATTCACGAGAACGGATCCAGTCGGCGATTCGCCTTCGGCATCCGGTGAGTTGTCGATCGCGCCCGCGTAGACGAGCGTTCCGCTCTTGTCGATGACGTACATGTTCGGCGTGTTGGTCGCGCCGTACGTGCGACCGACCGATCCCGATTCATCGAGGAGCACCGGATACGTCATGTGAAAAGCAGCTTCGGCTTTTCGCGAAGCGTCGGCGCCGTTGCCGTCTTTACCCTTCGCCGACGAATTGATCGCAATCCACGTAATGCCATTCTGCAGGGCTTTTTGTGGCAAATTGCGAAGCCCTCCTTTTGCGGACGTGTGCGACGCACGCACGAAGGGGCAACCCGGATTGAACCATTCGAGCACGACGACTTTTCCTTTGTAGTCGGCGAGCTTCACGACTTTGCCGTCGAGATCTTGCAGCTGAAAATCGGGCGCCGCTTGGCCGACGCTCGCATGCACGGATGTTTGCGACGGATCCGCACTTGCGGACGACGTGCTGGCTGCGCTCGAAGCCACGACGGCGGACGACGTGTTGTCGGCGCGTGGTGTGTCTCCGGTTTTCGCGCAGCCAACCAAGGCAAGCAGCGTAGCGGCGAGGAGCTTCTTCATGCGCGCATTATCGCTGCATCACCTTCGAGAGTGCGAGCGCATGTTGCACCTCATCCTCGGTGAGCTTGGATTCCTTTGCGATTTCCTTGCGAGTCGGCGTTCGGCCGAGCTTTCCGCGGAGTCGTCGTCCGGCGTCGATCACAGCGTTCAAGCGCTTCGTTCCAGCGCCGAGCTGGTTCGGCTCTTTTGCGATCGTTCGTCCTTCTTTTTCGATCACGTCGAACGCGAGCTCGATCTCGTCGACGCCGATTTTCATCGCGCCAATCGCATCACCAATCGCATCGAGGGGAATGTCGTCGCCTGCCGGAAATGTGTCGAGCAGTGCGCCGATCACCGAACGCAAGTGCTCCGGCAATTTGTTCAATCCGCGGGCAGAAGCCACGCGTCTATACGCTCATGCCCGTTCAGTCGGTGCAAGGCATGTTGTCGTAACGCTCGTCGTAGAGCTCCGGCGTCGAGACGCGCTCTGCGCGCACTTCGATTTTTGCGGGGGCGCCAGGGTTGACGGCGCGAGCGGTCTGGGTAACGGGGCGCTCTATCTGCGAGGTTTTCGAAGGGGCTTTAGTGACCATGGCTGTTGCTCCTCGAAGCAACTTACAAGCCCTGACGCAGACGGCCCAATTCGGTGCGGAATCACGAGGAAATTCCAATTGATTCGACGCGTTATGCGCACCTACATTCGCACATACTGCGAAAAATAACCGCCGTATCCGCGCAAAAAATCTTCCGCACAAACCTTGATACCTGAACGCACACGCAGTATAGGTCGTTGACCTCCGGAGGCGCCCCAAAATGGAAGACAAGAATCGACTGAAGGCCATCGACCTCGCCGTTGCCAGCATTGAAAAAGAGTACGGCAAGGGGTCAATCATGCGCCTCAAAGAGGGGCAGACCTATCAGCCGGAGCTCCCGGTCGTTCCGTCAGGATCGGTCGGTTTGGATCTCGCGCTCGGTATCGGCGGCTATCCGCGTGGCCGCATCATGGAGGTGTACGGTCCGGAGTCGAGCGGCAAAACGACGCTTACGCTCCACGCGATCGCGAACGTTCAGAAGCAAGGCGGCGTTGCTGCGTTCATCGACGCAGAGCACGCGCTCGATCCGACATACGCACGCAAGCTCGGCGTGAAAACCGACGAGCTCCTCGTGTCGCAGCCGGACTTTGGTGAGCAAGCGCTCGAAATCGCCGACATGCTCGTGCGATCCGGCGCTGTTGACGTCGTCGTCGTCGACTCGGTTGCGGCGCTCGTTCCGAAGGCCGAAATCGAAGGAGACATGGGCGACAGCCATGTCGGTACGCAGGCGCGTCTCATGAGCCAAGCCCTCCGCAAGCTCACGTCTACCGTTGCGCGCTCGAACTGCTTGCTCATCTTCATCAACCAAATCCGCATGAAAATCGGCGTCATGTTCGGCTCACCCGAAACGACGACCGGCGGAAACGCGCTCAAATTCTACGCGAGCGTGCGTCTCGACATTCGCCGCATCGGCGCAATCAAAGAGGCGGCTGGCGCATCGGACAAGAAGGATCCGGCAGTCATCGGAAATCGCACGCGCGTAAAGGTCGTCAAAAATAAAATGGCGCCGCCGTTCCGCGAGGTGGAGTTCGACATCATGTACGGCCAGGGCATCAGCCGCTCGGGTGACGTGATCGATCTCGCGTCCGACATGGAGATCATCGAAAAGAGCGGTGCTTGGTACTCGTTCAACGGCGAGCGCATCGGTCAAGGTCGTGAAAACGCGAAGACGTACATGGAGGCGCACCCCGAGCTGATGGATAAGCTCGAAGCGATGATTCTCCAGAAGCATGGCATCAAACGCGGCATGGGCGTTTCAGCCGCAAATGACGGGCAAGCCGCGCAAAAAGAAGAAGACAAAGCGGCGAAACGCGCAGCTGCAGCTCCTGCGGCCGCTCCAGTAGCAAACGGTCACGCCGAAGCTCGCACGAAGGGCGGAGACAAAGCCGCCCACGAAAAGCCGGCCAACTGAAAGCAGTCGAACTAAGCTCCGGCGCGTGAAAGTTTACGTCATGCGCCACGGGCCGGCGGAAGACGAGGCGGCCAGCGGAAAAGATGGCGATCGGGCGCTCACACCGTCCGGTCGTGATCGCGTTCGCTTGGCGACCCGTGAGCTCATCAAACGCGGGAAAACACCGCATTTCGTGCTTGCGAGCCCGCTCGTGCGCGCCCGTCAAACCGCAGAAATTGTGCTGCAAGAGGCGGGGTTGGCGTCGTCCGCGCTCGAGCTCCGCAGTGAGCTCGCAATGACGGGCAAGACGAGCGACCTCGTGCGTGAGGTGGTCACGGCAAAACGAAAACGGGTGATCTTGGTAGGGCACGAGCCAGAGCTTTCGTCGCTCGTGTTCGAGCTCACCGGAACGTCGCTCATCATGCAAAAAGCGATGATCGTCGCGCTTGCGTTCAAGGCCGACGGTCGTACGCATCTCAAATTCGTCATCGACCCGAAGAACCTTATTTAGTTGAAGCCGAGCGACGCGCAGGCGTCCAAAAAAACTCGTAGGATCGTCGAACCATGACCGCCAAGGTCCGTGTAGCGGGGACCGACCTCACGCTCGACGCGCGCGAGGGCGAAGATCTGCTCGAAATTTTCCAGGCGCACGACGTTCCGATCGCGACGTCGTGCGGAGGCGTTGCAACCTGCGGCCTGTGTCGCATCAAAGTGGTGTCGGGCGCTGAGGCGCTCACGCCGATTCGTCCGCAAGAAATCATTCACCTCGGCAACGTGGCGAAGATCACCGGGCAGCGCTTGGCGTGTCAGTCGAAGGTGCATGGCGAAGGCGAGATCGTGGTGGACATTCCGCCAGTCGAAGCCGCGGCAGCCAAGCGCGCTCGAAAGGCGCAGCGAGGCTCACGTACGCCGGCTGCACCACGCGGAACGGTAGAATGGCGACCGCGCGTTTTGGACCCCAAGAACGAAAAATGAGACCCCCCAAGTCAAGGCGATTTTGCGCGAAAAAAGTCGATTTTAGCGATGCCAGGCGTCGCCATACGACATCCGCAAATATCTGAAATTACTCATTAAAATACCATTCCTTGACAGCCTCCAGCCCATCTCCTACCTGCAAAGGAGAACTTCATGGG
>JBDTFL010000148.1:0-3233 GCA_039937955.1 Polyangiaceae bacterium
GTCGGTCGCCGGCGGAAGCCTGCTCACGTCGATCGCGTCGGCGTACGAGCCCGACGCATCTTTGTGGCAAACGCCTTGGTACGAAGCGCCGCTGAGATCTTCGCGAAGCGCCTCCGCGGCGACGCGATCGCAGACGACGCCGTAAAGCTCCTCGCCGATCGTTCCGCGCGGAGGTGTGCTGCGCGTGGTGTCGAAGTCGCTGCAAGCCGTGGCCAGCAAAACCAACGAAGGGCCACAAAGCAGCCCAAGTCGCAATTTCTGAGCGGATAACCTCATTGGCGCGCCTCTTCCATATCGCGAACGCGTGCTCGCGCCCCGACGAAAGTCTACGGACAGACTAGCACCGCGGCTTCGTTCGATTGACCGGATGGTGTAGGAGAATGCCAATGAGCTCCACGACGAATGACGCGCTGAGTAATGCGGCCGCCGTGATCCTGTCGGCCGGCGAGGGGACGCGCATGAAAAGCGCGCTTTCCAAAGCGTTGCATCCCGTTTGCGGTCGGCCGCTCGTGCACCATCCCGTTCAAGCGGCGCTCGATGCCGGATGTCCCGAGGTCGTGGTGGTCGTCGGACATGGCGCAGAAGCTGTCTCGGCCTATTTGGTCAGTGCCTTCGGCGCTCGCGTGAAGACGGCGCTCCAAGCCGAGCGTCGCGGCACCGGCGATGCGGCACGGATCGGAGCTTCGGCGCTCACCGGAAATCATTCGCGCGTCGTCATTTATTACGGAGACGTTCCGCTCATCACGGCGGAAGATCTCGCGCGCGTCGCCAAACGACTCGACGGCTCACCGAAACGCCTGCTCGCACTGGCCACGTGCAATGTCGAAAACCCGTTTGGATACGGAAGAATTTTGACGGATGCGAATGGTCACATCACCGAGATTCGCGAAGAGCGTGATCTCGCGACCGACGCACAGCGTGCCGTCAAAACCATAAATCCTGGCATTTTTGCGGGAGATCATGCGTTTTTTGTGAGCGCGCTCGCGCAGCTCAAACCCGAAAACGCGCAACACGAATTTTATCTTACCGACATCGTTTCAATCGCGGTCGGAAGCGGACACAGCGTCGCGGGCGTTCCGATCAGCGACGACGTCTTGCTCGGCGTGAACGATCGCGATCAGCTCGCGCGCGCCGAACGCGTCATGTTCGAATCGATCGCACGCAAGCATCGCCTCGCAGGCGCAACCATTCGCAACGGGGCGCGCATCGACGTCGGCATCGAAATCGGACGAGACGCGGTCGTCGAGATGGGCGTCGTGCTCCGCGGCAAAACGAAAATCGGCGTGGGCGCATCCATCGACATCGGATGCGTGCTCACCGACGTCGACGTCGACGAGGGCGCCGTCGTGAAGCCGTACACGGTTGCTCAGCAATCCCGCATCGGAAAGAGCGCGCAAATCGGCCCATTTTCGCATTTGCGACCCGACAGCGACATCGGCGAGAACGCGCACATTGGCAATTTCGTCGAGACGAAAAAAACCAAAATCGGCGCCGGCTCCAAAGCCAATCACCTCGCGTATCTCGGCGACGGCGTGGTCGGTGCGAACGCGAACATCGGCGCGGGAACGATCTTCTGCAACTACGACGGCGTTCAAAAACACACGACCACCATCGAGGACGACGCATTCATCGGCAGCGACTCGCAGCTCGTCGCGCCGATCCGAATCGGCAAAGGCGCGTACGTGGCAACCGGAACGACAGTGACGCGCGACGTTCCTGACGGTGCGCTCGCGATCGGCCGCACGAAACAGGAAAACAAAGAAGGCTACGCCGCCAAGCTCCGCACGCGATTCGTCGCCGCCAAAGCCAAAATCAAATCTGGCTGAATTTACGGCTCTTCGTGATGTCGATGCCGAGTCCTTTGCCTGAGCGTGCGTGCGTTTCCGGCGTTTGTTTGGAATCGCCCCGGCGTTTCAGGCATTGTCGATGACATGGATGCGATCGTCGTGCGCGGTGGAGCACCACTGCGAGGGAATGTTCGGATCAGCGGAGCGAAAAACGCGGCGCTTCCGATCTTGTGCGCGACGCTTCTTTCGGACGGCGCGAGTCTCTTGCGAAATGTTCCGAGGCTCCGCGACATCGACACGACCGCGGCGCTGCTCCGATTTTTAGGACGCGACGTGACGGTCGACGCGCCGGAAGTTCGCGTCGCGGCTGGTAGCGACGTTCGGCCCGAAGCTCCATACGAGCTCGTGAAGCAAATGCGCGCGAGCGTTTTGGTGCTCGGTCCGCTGCTCGCGCGGTTCGGTCGCGCGAAGGTCAGCTTGCCGGGAGGTTGCGCGATCGGCGCACGCCCGATCGATCAACATCTCAAAGGTTTGGAAGCGATGGGCGCGAAGATCACGCTCGATCGCGGTTACGTGATCGCGGAAGGCCCCGCGGGCGGACGTCTCAAAGGTGCGGAAATCGTGTTCGATTTGCCGACGGTGACCGGCACCGAAAATCTGATGATGGCGGCAGCGCTCGCAAAAGGGCGCACGACGCTCGTGAACTGCGCGCGCGAGCCCGAGGTCGAGGAGCTCGGCCGCATTCTGAACAAGATGGGATGCGAGGTGAAAGGGGCAGGCACCGACGTCATCGAAATCGTCGGCGTCGATCCCGGAAATCTCGCCCCGATCGATCACGCGATCATTCCCGATCGCATCGAGGCCGGTACGTACATGATCGCAGCTGCAGCCACGGGCGGCGACGTGACCATCGAAGGCGCGGAGATGCACGACCTCGAAGCGCTCATCGTGAAGATGCGCCAAGCAGGCGTCGAAATCGCAGCGGAGGGGGACAAGATCCGCGTGCGTCGCGAAAAAGAATTGCGCGCTGTGAGCGTGACGACTGCGCCGCATCCCGGGTTTCCGACCGACATGCAGGCGCAATTTTTGGTTTTGATGTGTTTTGCTCGCGGCGAAAGTCTCATCACGGAGACGATCTTCGAAAATCGTTTCATGCACGTGCCCGAGCTGCATCGCATGGGCGCGACCATCGCGTTGCGCGGAAAAACCGCAGTCGTCGAAGGCTCGGAAAAATTGTTCGGCGCGAGCGTGATGGCCACCGACTTGCGCGCGAGCGCGTCTCTCGTCATTGCGGGTCTCGTTGCAGAAGGCGAGACCGAGGTGCGGCGCGTCTATCACCTCGATCGAGGCTACGAGCGTATCGAAGAAAAATTGCAGAAGCTCGGCGCTACCATCAATCGCGTCAAAGGCGCCGAGTCGTAAATCGGCTTATTTTGCGGGTGATTC
>JBDTFL010000149.1:0-10968 GCA_039937955.1 Polyangiaceae bacterium
CATTCGCAACGCTACGCGACACCGAACCGCTACTCGGTCACGCCGACGGTGAAGCGGTCGTGCTGGTGCGGCGCGGCGCCGAGGCGTTCGCGATAGGTGCAACCTGCACGCATTACAGCGGACCGCTCGCCGAGGGCCTCGTCGTCGGCGATACGATTCGCTGTCCATGGCATCACGCGTGTTTCGATTTGAGGACCGGTGCCGCGATCGGCGGCCCAGCGCTCAACGACTTGCCGTGCTTCGAGCTCGTTCGAGAAAACGATCTGCTGCGCGTGGTCGGCAAAAAAAAGAATCCCACCGCAAGCCCGCCGGCGCACAGTCCGTCTTCGGTCGTCGTGATTGGCGGCGGACCCGCGGGTGCTGCCGCGGTCGAAGCATTGCGGCGACTCGGCTTCGTCGGCCCGGTGATGTTCGTCGGCGACGAAGCGCCGGGCCCGGTCGATCGTCCGAATTTGTCGAAAGATTTTCTCGCGGGCACGGCTCCAGAAGAATGGATTCCCTTACGGAATGCGGCGTTCTACGCGGAAAAACAAGTGGATTTCGTGATCGGCGACGCAGCAAAATCCATTGATCGCAAAGCGCGGAACGTGACGCTCGAGAGCGGACGCGTCCTCGAATACGGCGCGCTATTGCTCGCCACTGGCGCATCTCCGGCTCGTCTCGCCATTCCCGGCGCCGACCTGCCGCATGTCCTCACCTTGCGAACGCTCGCCGACAGCCGGGCCATCGCCGCACGCGCCGAAAAAGGGAAACGCGCGGTCGTCATCGGCGCGAGCTTCATCGGCCTCGAGGTCGCTGCATCTCTTCGACAACGCGGAGTCGAGGTCGACGTCGTGGGCCCCGAAGAAATCCCACTCGCCCGCGTCCTCGGAAAAGAAGCCGGCACCTTCGTGCGCAAGCTCCACGAGGCGCACGGTGTTCGTTTTCATCTCGAAGAGAAACCTCGCGCAATCGACCTCGGCGGTGTGGACCTCGAAAGCGGCAAACGCCTAGCGTGCGATTTCGTCGTCATTGGTGTCGGAGTGAAGCCACGCGTCGAGCTCGCTCACGCTGCTGGCCTCGTCGTCGAAAATGGCATCGTCGTCGACGCCAGGCTCCGCACATCGGACGACGCGATCTACGCGGCCGGAGACGTCGCGCGATACCCCGACGCATTCAGCGGCGAGAAGGTGCGCGTCGAGCATTTCGCTTTCGCCGAACGCCAAGGCCAACACGCAGCAGCATCAATCCTCGGTAAAACAAGCCCATTCGTGGATGCTCCGTTTTTTTGGAGCCAGCACTACGACGTCTCATTTTGCTACGTCGGACACGCAGTCAACTGGGACCGCATCGACGTCGACGGATCACTCGAAGCACGTGACGCAACGCTCGTCTTCCGCAAAGGCGAAAAAATTCTCGCGGTCGTCACGGTGGGTCGCGACCTCACGAGCTTGCGTGCGGAGGCGGCGATCGAGCAAAACGATCTCGTCGCGCTCAGCGCGCTCTTGACTGCGCAATCCTGACTTACTCGGCGGGGTCGGCCTGCACGACCACCGGATCGTCTTGATCCGAGAGATGAGCCTTGCCGGAAAGATCGATGTAGTGACCCGAACGATTCGCCTTGGTTTGTAGGTAAAATCGATTGTGCTCGTTGGCGGGGATCACGTGCGGAATGCGGCGACTGACCTTGATTCCGTGCTTCTCGAGCTCGCTCACCTTCTTCGGATTGTTGGTGAGCAGATGCACTGATTTCACGGTGAGGCTCGCGATCATGTGGCTGGCCACGGCATAGTCGCGCTCATCGTCGCGGAAGCCGAGCGCGAGATTCGCGTCGACCGTGTCGAGCCCGCCGTCTTGCAACGAGTACGCACGAATTTTGTTGAGGAGGCCGATCCCCCGCCCTTCTTGGCGCATGTAGAGCAGCACTCCGCATGGCTCCGCGGAGATCCGTTGCAACGCGACGCCCAGCTGATCGCGGCAATCGCAGCGCAGCGAGCCCAGCGCGTCGCCGGTGAGGCATTCCGAATGCAAACGCGTCATCACGTTTTCGCGTCCGAGAATGTCGCCGTGCACGAGCGCGATGTGCTCTTTGCCGTCGCGATTGTTCCAAAACGCGACGATGCGAAATCGCCCGAAGCGCGTCGGTAAATCGGCGACTGCCGCGACCTTCACGCAGATCTTGGCCGCCCCGAAACCTTCGCAATCGTGCTCGCGATCGCGCTCGACGAGGTCCGCGAGCTCGGGGACGGCGGTGAGGGTTTTCATGCAAGGAATCGCGGTCAATCGAGCCTCCGTTTTGCGGCTCCGCGCTGGGCGATCTCAACGGAGCAAATCATCGAGTCTTCAGATGGCGAAAGGTTTCTCGAAATTCGCGATCAAGACGATTTTTCGTTGCTCACGGTGAGCTGATGACGCGTGAACGCCTGAAGTGCTTCCACGATCTCGAGCGGGATGGCGAAGATGACGGTGTTCGATGCCGTCGGTCCGAGGCCGTCGAGCGTTTGGAGCGTACGAAGCTGCATCGCGCCGGGTGACTTCGCCATCGTGGATGCGGCTTCAGCGAGCGCCGTTGCAGCGATGCGATCACCGTCCGCTTTGATGATGGTCGCTCGTTTCTCGCGCTCGCTCGACGCTTGGCGGCTCATCATTTTCTTGAGCTCCTCCGGCACGGCGATGTCCTCGAGCTTGATAGCCTCGACGAGCAAACCCCATGATTTTGCCTGCGCTTCGATGTTGTGGGCGATCTCGCTTTCGAGCCGATCTTGATGCGAGAGGAGCTCGTCGAGCGACAATTTTCCGGCGACGTCACGCAGCGTGGCTTGCGCGAGACGCCAAATGGCGGCGCGGTAGTCCTGAACTTTGAGCGCGGCGGATTCGGCGTCGACCACTTTGAAAAACAAAACGCCGTTCAAAACGACCGGCACGTTGTCTTGCGTGATGGCCTGCTGCTGCGCGATCGAGATCGTCTGCACGCGCATCTCGACCATGATGGCGGTGTCGATCACGGGGGCGATGAAACGCACGCCAGGATCACTGATGTCGGAAAATTTTCCGAGCCGCAACACCAGCATTTTTTCCCATTGAGCGACGACGCGCACGCTCGACGAAAGCAAAATGCCGACGACGACGCTGGCCACGATGGGCCCGATCAAGAGCAGCGGATTGTTGCTCGCTCCTCCCATCGCGACGCCGACGATGATGCCGGCAAGAACGCACACGAAGAGAAGCGCAGTCGAAACGGCAGCGGAAGGGCGCATGTGCGGACCGTATCACGCGCCCCTTCGCCACACGGGCCGACCTACTTCTTGCCGGCCTTCTCTTTTTTCTTCTGCTGCTTCTCTTTCGTCGTCAGCTTCGGTTTGTTCGCCTTCTTCGGTTTCTCTTGTCCCTTGGCCATGTGCGACTCCCTTCCTCTCCACTTTTACGCGAAGTGAAAGACGGTTGTCACGATCCGGATCTCGGATCGTGCTCTACGACCCGGCGCGCCGAGACCCTTTGCCGTTACCGCCGCCTTTACGTGTGAGCGAATGCGGAAAATTTTTGGAGATCGGCAACGACATCACATCCACCGTGAGCGTGACGGCATCTGCCGATTTGGTCTCCAAGAGCGGGGTCGTTGCCGGAGCCGCAGAAACAGGCGCGCTCGATAGCGCATTCGACGCGGTGGCGTCCGACCCGTGTGATGCCGCTGCCGATCGCTTCGTGAGAAAATCACGCGCGACGGGCGGACCGACCACACTCGCAAACGCAATGCCCCACGTTGCGAAAAGAAGCAGCGCGATTTTTCCGGCGCTCGCGAGCTTTGCGCCGCGTGACTTGTGCGGCGGCGGCGGACGAAAGGTCGTCGGGTCGATCGGCAGCCACGTCGGACGCAGGCTGTCGTTTTCATCCGCTTCGTAAATCGGAATGTCGAGCATCATCGCCGCGTCTTCGGCTGCGCGATCTTCGAAGCGGGGCGGCAGAATCAGGCTCATCGTCGTCCTTCCTACGTGCATCGGCGGCGGACCCTTCCTTCACCGCTGAAAACGAGCGCGATTCGGCCTAAGGTGCGGACCGTGGCTGACCTCGAGCTTCCGTTTTTTTCCCGCATCGGCTTCGCATTTGCCGCATTTTTCCACATTTTGTTCGATGGCGTGTTTGCGCAGCGGCTGTGGAGCGCGCGTGAATTGCCAGCGGCGAGTCGGCCAAGCGAAGACGAAATTTCCGTGCCGGACGCACCCCCAATCTCGGCGCCTCCCGCGAAACCCGACACCTCGAATGCGGCGGAAGAAAATGGCGCGCTCCTCTTCTTGGGGTTGCTCCAACGAGAGGGTCGTTTGATCGATTTTTTGGAGCAGGAGATTTCGTCGTTCTCAGATGCCGATGTAGGTGCGGCAGCGCGCGCGGTTCACGAAGGCGCGCGACGCACGTTGAAGGCGCACGTGACGCTGGAGCCGGTGCGTGGAGAAAATGAAGGCGAGAAGGTGACGCTCCACGAGGGCTTCGACGCGAACGCCGTGAAGCTCACCGGCAACGTGCGCGGTGCGCCGCCGCATGTAGGAACTCTGAAGCATCCGGGTTGGCGGGCGGTGAAGATCACGTTACCGCGCGCGATGGATGGTCACGACGCGCGCATTTTGGCGCCGGCCGAGGTGGAGCTGTGACCCCGCGCTTCGTCGTCGGAATCGATCTCGGAACCACGCACACCGCGGTGGCGTATGCACCGACCGACGGCGGCGCCGTCGAATCGTTTTCGGTTCCACAGCTCGTCGCACGCGGCCAGCTGGAGGCACGCGCGCTGCTGCCGTCGTTCATTTATTTCGCGCACGAGAACGAAGGCGCCGAGGCGTTGCCGTGGGACGATCGCCGCACATTTTCAGTCGGCGAGCATGCACGCAGCCGCGCCGCCGACGCACCATCACGCGTGATTTCCAGCGCAAAAAGCTGGCTTTCGCACGCAGGCATCGATCGTCGCGCCGGAGTCTTGCCGCTCGACGCGCCGGAGGACGTCGAGAAAATTTCTCCGGTCGAAGCGTCGTTCCATTTGCTCGAGCACGTCGCAGAGGCCTGGGATTTCGCGATCGCAAAAGGCGACTCCGCATCTTCGCTCGCCAACCAAGAAGTCATTCTCACGGTTCCCGCATCGTTCGATGCTGCCGCGCGCGAGCTCACCGTCGAGGCGGCGCTCGCTGCCGGATTGGATCACGTGACGCTCCTCGAGGAGCCGCAAGCTGCGCTCTACGCCTGGACCGCCGCCCGCGGAGACGCTTGGAGAAAAGAGCTACACGCTGGCGACGTCGTGCTCGTGATCGATGTCGGCGGAGGCACCACCGACTTTTCGGCGATCGTCGCGCAAGAAAAAGACGGCGCCCTCGAGCTGTCACGTGTCGCTGTCGGCGATCATATTTTGTTGGGCGGCGACAACATCGATCTCGCGCTCGCGCATCTGGCTCGCACCAAGCTCGAAGACGGCGGACACGAGGTAGATCGCGCGCAGATGACCGCGCTCGGCTACGCCTGTCGCATCGAAAAAGAGCGGCTGCTCACCGATTCGTCTTTGAGCGTTGCACCCATCGCGGTCGCAGCACGTGGCGCGAAATTGGTCGGCGGAGGACTACGCACCGAGATCACGCGCGAAGAGCTTGACCGCACGATCGACGGGTTTTTCCCGCGTATTCCGGCTTCGGCAAAACCCGGAGCACGCGCGCGTGGTGCACTCACCGAGCTCGGGCTTCCTTACGCGAGCGACCCTGCCGTCACGAAACATCTCGCCGCATTCCTGACTCGGCAAGTTGCGGTTGCGAAAGAGCACGGCCTTGGCGCAGACGAAAACGCGAAGCTGCTTCATCCGACCGCGGTCCTGTTCAACGGCGGCGTGATGAAGAGCGAAGCGGTGCGTGCGCGCATCATCGACACGTTGAATGCCTGGCTCGCAGAAGACGGCGCACCTCCAGCTCGCGTTTTGGGCGGCGGCGATCTCGATCTAGGCGTCGCGCGGGGCGCCGCAGCGTATGGCCTCGTGCGGCGCGGTCACGGCATTCGCATTCGTGGTGGCACCGCACGCGCGTACTACGTCGGCATCGAGAGCAACGCGCCGGCGGTTCCCGGAGTCGAGCCCGACGTCACGGCCATCTGCGTTGCGCCATTCGGAATGGAAGAAGGCGCCGCCGCAAAGATCGAACGCAACCAGCTCGGCTTGGTGGTCGGTGAGGCTGTGCATTTCCGATTCTTCGGATCGTCAGTGCGTCGCGACGACAAGGCCGGCGATCTCATCGAACGCTGGAAAAACAAGGGGATCGAAGAGCTCGCACCGATCGAGATCACCCTTCCCGCCGACGGTCGCGACGAAGGCTCTGTCGTTGCCGTGCATCTCGAATCGGCGGTCACCGAAATCGGCACACTCGTGATCGAAGCAGTCCCCACCCGACCACTCCGCGACGACGAACGCTGGAAGATCGAGCTGAACGTCCGCGAAACCTCCACATGATCGTCGGGATCGATCTCGGCACCACGCACACCGTCGCGGCATTCGGCGAAGCGCAGTCGGGCGACATCGAGATCGTTTCCATTCCGCAGTTGGTGTCGCGTGGCGTGATCGAATCGCGCGCGCTGCTCCCGTCCGTTTTGTATGCGCCGCTCCAGTCCGAATCGCTGACCGATCCATTTGCTCCGCCGCCGTTCATCGAGGGCGAGCTCGCGCGTTTGCGTGCGGCAGAAATTCCTGGACGTGCGGTGACGTCCGCCAAGAGTTGGCTCTCGCACGCCGGCGTCGATCGCAACGCGCCTATTTTACCGTGGGGCGGCGCGATCGAAGGCGACACGACGCTGCCGAAGATTTCTCCCGTAGACGCGAGCGCGCGCTACCTCGCCCGCGTGAAGCGATCGCTGGACGAGGCTAAAATAAAGCCTGATTCGGTGGTGCTCACCGTTCCGGCGTCGTTCGACGAATTCGCGCGCGAGCTCACGCTCGATGCCGCGACGCGCGTCGGTCTGCACGTGCGCCTCCTCGAAGAGCCACAAGCTGCGTTTTACGACGTGATGCGACGCATCGGCGAATCCGGCTTGAACGATTTGCTGACGCGCACGAACGGCGAAGCGCGGATTCTGGTTTGTGACGTCGGCGGAGGCACCACTGACCTGTCGTTGCTCGAGGTCTCACGACCCGGCGACGAGCACGAGATCGTCATCGATCGCGTGGCGGTCGGACGGCACTTGCTGCTCGGCGGCGACAACATGGACCTCGCGCTGGCAACGCTCGCCGAATCGCGTTTCGGTCAGAAGCTCGACGCCACGCGCTTTTCGCAGCTGGTGGTCGCGTGTCGAAACGCGAAAGAAGAATTGCTGTCGCCGAGCCCTCCCGACAAAATATTGGTCCGCGTTCTCACAGCGGGCGCGAAGCTGGTTGGAGCAACGCTGTCGACCGAGCTCACTTTGGCCGACACACGCGATCTGCTGGTCGACGGCTATTTCCCGCTGATTTCGCGATCGGCGCTCGCCGAGAAAAGATCTTCGAGGAGCGGAAGCGCCATCATTTCGTTCGGTTTGCCCTACGAAAAAGAGCCCGCCATCACACGACACGTCGCCGCGTTCATCGCGCGTCACGGCTCGCCCAACGTTTTGCTTTTGAACGGCGGCGTCTTTCACGCACCTCTGCTCGTCGCGCGCATCGCGGAGCAAGTCGCCGTTTGCACTGGCGCCGAACCGTTCATCCTCACCAACGATGCACCGGACCTCGCCGTCGCTCGCGGTGCGGTCGCTTATGGACACGCGCTCGAGCGACGCAGCAAAAAAGAGAAGTTGGCCGTGCCGATCATCGGCGGCGGCTCGGCGCGCGGTTATTACATCGGCGTCGACGCGACCCACGCCATCTGCGTTCTTCCGCGCGGCGCCGAAGAGGCAGCGGCTTACGTCGCAGAAGGTCGGGCCTTCGCGCTCACCATCGGCAAGCCTGCGCGTTTCGAGCTCTATGCCTCGGCTGACGCCAGCGATGCGGCCGGACAAATCGTCGATTTGGATTTCGATCGATTCGAGAAATTGCCGAACGTCACCGCGCGCCTCGGCGACGCCGGAAGAACGCGCGAGCTTCGCGTTGCCGTTCGCGCCGAGCTCACTGCGGTCGGCACACTCGATCTTTCATGCGTCGAAATCGCCGGTGAAAATAGGTCTTTTCGTCTCTCATTCCAACTCCGCGACGGCGACGCCGAGCAACCGCGGAGCTCCACGAGACCACCGCCCAGCGCAAATTCCAGCGCGCTCATCGACGCAAAGAAGTTGATCACGCTCGCGTTCGAGACCGGTAGCGAGCGCGCGGTGAAAGACCTGCTCCGCGACCTCGAGCGTCGCCTCGGCGAAAGAAGTGTGTGGTCGATCGATCTCGCACGGTCGCTCTTCGACGTGCTCGCCCAATTTCAAGCGTCCCGAAGACGCTCTGCCGATCACGAGCGCATCTTCTGGTTGCTCAGCGGATATTGCGTGCGCCCCGGGTTCGGATTCGCTGGTGACGAAGATCGCGCGCACCTGTTTGCGCGACTGTTCGCCGAAAAAGTCACGTTCGCCGACAACCCGCGCGTGTGGCAGCAATTCTTCATCGCGATGCGACGCGCTTCCGGCGGCATCGACGATCGCGCGCAGCTCGAGATGCGCGACGCTTTCGATCCCCTGCTCGCGCCGGCCGATGCCAATCTCAAAAAATCGAAGAAATGGAAACCGCTGTCCCTCGATGATCTCCTCGAGACCGCGGCATCGCTCGAGCGCGTTCCGCCGTCACGACGGGTGGAGCTGGGCAACTGGCTGATCGAGCGAACGTGGACCGACCGCGACCCTCGCATCTGGAGCGCCATCGGAAAAATCGGCGCACGCGTCCCGTCGTACGCGAGCGTGCATCATGTCGTGTCGCCGCAAACCGCTGAAAAATGGCTGGATCATCTGCTTCGCGAAAAATGGGAGACGCTTCAAACTGCGGAGCTCTCGGCGACGCGGCTCGCGCGCATGACGGGCGATCGCGCACGCGACGTCAGCGCAAAAGTGCGCAGCGAGGTCGAGAACCGCCTTACGAAGATCGACGCGCGCCCGGAGTCGATTCGGGCGGTTCGGGAGCTGGTCGACGTCGACGCCACGGAGCGCGCGACGTTTTTCGGAGAAACGCTTCCGATCGGTCTTCGGCTTCTGTAATTTCGAAGCTGCGTCCGATGCCCGAAGATCCACACCAGAGCGGCCCGCACGGCGGACACAGAAGTGGCGCTCGCACCGGCCGGCTTCCCGCACGTCTCGTCGAGGCGCGGCTCCTCTCGCCCACGGTGCGCGAGCTCACTCTCGAGGTCGAAATGCCGACCGACGCACCGTTTTCGTACGAGGCCGGCCAATACGTGGATCTGTACGTGCCGACGAATGCGCTGACGATGAAGCGGCCGTACTCGCTCGCGTCCGCACCGAACGCACGCGGAAAAAACCGCTTCGACATCGCCGTCACGCGCGCAGAAAATGGAAACACGTCCGACGCGTTGCACGGACATGCGGTTGGCGGCACCTACGAGGTCGACGGTCCGCGCGGCGGCTTCGTTCGTCGCGATCGCATGGCCACGTTGTTCGTCGGTGCCGGCACTGGCCTCGCCCCGCTTCGCGCCATGATCCAAGACGACCTTCGCGCAGGCGCTGGCGCACCACTCGCGTTGCTGTTCGGTGGTCGCGACGAATCGCATTTGCTCTGGAAGACCGACGTCGACGAATGGAAAAAAACGGATCGCCTCAACGTCGACGTCACGCTGTCACGCGCCGCTGAATCCTGGAGCGGGCTTCGCGGTTACGTTCAAGATCACGTCATCGCCGCGTACGATCGCATCGCCGCAAATTCGGACACGCAGGTTTTCGTATGCGGATTGTCGGAGATGGTGATCGGCGTCGTAACGGCGCTCGAAAAACATGGCGTCAGCGGCGCGCGGCTCTTCTCCGAGTCGTACCAATAGCCGATCGCAAATCGCCTTGTATTATCGGGTTTCTAGCGATTCGTTTGCGGCTGCGGACGCGGCGCCGGAGCATGCGTTGCGGTGGTCGGCGCTGAAGGCTGGCTCCGGCCTTGCGTGAAATGCCGTACCGCTGCGTACGTGATCACCGCGGTCATGAGCAACACGCCATAGAACATCACGCGTGCGATCGTCGAGCTGGTTTGCGGGGGCGGTGACGGCGGCAAGACGTACGGTTGTTGTTGTTGCTGCTGCTGATGTTGTTCCACTTGCTGCATCATCTGTTGCGGATGCATCGGCTGCGGCGTGGCGATCTCGATCTGACGAACCGATCCCGATGGACCTTGGGGCGTCGGATTCACCAAATGCGCCTGCGGTGATTGCAACGTGTCGTCGATCTCGAACTTCGTCACCATGCGGATCGACTGTGGACCCATGGGCGGTGCCGGAACGCCGCCCGGCATCATCGGACCCGGCGTCGGTTGCGACATCGAAGCGGTTGCGGGGGGAACTCGTCGGAGCGATGGCGATCGAGTGATGGGGCCAACCGGAGTCGACTTCTGCAATTCGTTGGTCGACTGATGGTTTTGCGGAATTGATTTCGGCGAAATTCCGCGAGAAACGGCGGTCTCCGCGGCCTCGGCTTCGAGCAAACGCTCGGTCCACGCGGCGAGCGGTTTCGGCGCTGTGACCGGTTGCTTGTCCTCGCCGGCCGGATCCGGATCGAAAATCGTCGGCGCGTCCGGGCGCTGCAAAAGCTCTTCTTCCTCTTCACCCTCTGGTGGTGGCGAAGATGCCGCTGCCGCTTTCAGTGCTGCAGAAAGAGGCGGTGCGGGAAGCGCAGGCTGCGCAGCCGATGGAGGTGCAGGCGGAGGACGACCCGAGCCCGGCACGGTTGTCGTTGCCGCTGGACGCGATGATGGAACGAAAAGTTGCGCGCGCGCCTGCACGGGTTTCGCAGACGGCGGCGGATGCACGGATGGCGGCGCTTCGGCCTTAACTGGAGCGATGAGATTCGGACGAGGGTCCTGCGGAGGCTCAGAAAGCGGGG
>JBDTFL010000150.1:0-3631 GCA_039937955.1 Polyangiaceae bacterium
GAAGAAGATCTGTTTCTGCTTGTCGCTCTTCGCGAGCAAGGTCGGCGGGATCACCATGAGATCGTGATGCAGCTTTCGGTACATCTCACCCACGCGAAAACCGCTCATCGCGATCCAATGCGCGTCGATCGAGCGCATCGCCTCGCCGTACGCGTGTTGGGCGTCCATCAAACCTTCGCAGCGCGCATTCATCTTCTGGAGAAAATCGGCAGGCACGCTCATGGCCTCTGGGACCAGACCAGTCGGAATGTCGTCGGGAACGAAATGAATTCGCTCGCTGCGAACGCGCCGAATTTCTCCGAGCGCAAAACGCAGCTGCGCAACGGGAGCGGGGAGTCGTCCGCCGGCGCCGATGTTGAGACGCTCCGAGATTTCCAAACCCGCTTCGACATCGCGTCCGGCAGGTACGTCACTTCCGAGCTCGATCTCCGAGAGACCACGCGCGCCCAGCGCGGTCATACGATCGACGTCATCCGCATCTTTACGATCCAGCAGGATTTGAGCGGTTTTGCCGAGGTCGTCCCAACCTTCCAACATCACGTCGATGTCGAGCATACGCAGACACGCTTGCTTGGCGACGGGCTCTGCCGGATACGTTTTCGCGAGAAGCTGGTACGTGAGGAATGCGTTCTTCAGATCGCCGGTGCCCTCGTACGCGACGCCCAAATCGAACGACGCCGTCGGGAACAGATCGGCAGCGCTCGGCTCGTGCGCATTGAGCAGGGCAGTGAAATTGTTGATCGCGTCGATCCAATTTCGCGCTGCCATCGCCGCTTCACCGCGCGCGAAGAGCTCGCGTGAATTTCCTTCGGCATGCGGCGCGATGATTTGCGTCGGAACCGATTCATGAGTCGGTGCGGCAATCCTCGGAGGCGCAGCTGCTGCTCCGCAACCGGCCAGAAGCGCGGCAGAAAAAAGCCGAGCGACGCGGGTCACCGGGTGCGCTTCGAGGGTTCCGCTTTTTGAATTTTGCCGGAAGACGCCGCTTTGATCTTTCCGACCGACCCTTTTGGGGCGTCCGCTCGGATTTTGTTGCTCGAGGGACCTCGCGAAATCCGGCCTATTTTACCTTCGATTCGCTCGAGGGCCTCACGCAGCTCCGCGGCGCCGACCGGCTTCCACAGCAAGCGGCCCGGCTCCAACCTGCCCAGCCATTCTTGAATATCGGGATCGCGCGCGCCGCCGGTCAAGAACACGATGCGCTCGGCAAGCTCCGGCTCCATGATCGCGATGCGGCGATACGCTTCAGGGCCGTTAACGATCGGCATCTCTACATCCATCAAGATCAGATCGAAGCGCTCGCCACCTTTGATGCGCGCGAGTGCTGCGGAGCCGTCGTCCGATTCGTAAATCTCGTACTTGGATTTCAGCATCCGAGCGACTGCCGTACGAGTCGCCGCTTTGTCGTCGACCAGCAAAATGCGCGGACGAGAGCTCATGGGTCGAGTTGGTTGCGGTTCGCGGGTGCGACGGTCGGATTGAGCGGTGGATGGGGAGGGCAAGCCGACGGATCGACCTTGCAGATCTCGGTAGGATCCCCGGACGATGCCGCGCCGTCGCCGACATTTTTTCGTGAGCTGCCGAGTGATTCGATGCCGTCGTCGTAGACCTGACTGTTCAGCGCCGTGACCGCGTCGGTCATGCGTTGCTTCCAGTCGTCGGGCAATGTCCCGGGCGTTTGCGTCTCTACGGCATTTGCCAACAGCAGCCAGTGGCGCGCGTCGGCTTTGTAACCGATCCGATAATCGGTCATGCCCCGCAAATAGAAATACCGCGCTTTTTCCGAGGTATCGAAGTGACCCGTGTCGGTCTCGAGCGTCCGAAAAATCGCCAGCGCTTGCTCGTGCTGGTTCGTTTCGAAGGCATGCTCGGCGCGCGCGAGGTCATCGTGATAGGTCGCGCAGCCGCTCACGAGCGGCGTGATCAGCAGCGACAAGCTCAGCGCAGAGACGACAAGCGGGCGCATCGTTCACTCAGCGTACGGGCGCTTGCGCCTTCGAAGCAAGCATGCGCCGAGCAGCGCGAACGGCCACGTGGAATCTCCGCTCGATTTGCGGCCGACGAGCTCGCAGCCGCATTTCGATTTCGTCGGAGCCTGCGTCGTATCGAGATTTTGAGCACCCTGACGATCGCCGGGTTCCGGGATGGTGCTCGGTTTGGCGAGCTCCGACGCGAGCTTTTTCGGGCCGTCGCAATCCCACGATTGGCCTTTTTGGAATCCGCAATTTTCGAGGAGCGAGCCGTCCGAGCGGCGCACCGTCATCGCCAGCTTGTCGCCGTCAATCTTCGTCTCGATGAAATGAAACGCGGATTCGGCCTTCTTCGTGGTCGGTAATTTCTTTCCGATTTCGTACAGCGGCGCGCCACCTCCGCCCGACACCACGTACTTCAATCCGGCAGCGTCACCGCGTTCGTAGATGTGATCGTGGCCGCTCAAGATCAGATCGATTTTGTGCGCACGAAGAATGTCGACGATGCCCGCGCCCCACAAGCGCGGATTGTTTCCGTGCGGCCCGCTCGACCACACGCCTTGATGCAAAACTACGACGCGCCAGGTGAGGCTCGGCTCCGCGTCGGATTTGGAAAGCTCGCCGTCGAGCCACGCGCGTTCGTCTCCCCCCGCGAAAACGTCCATGCCGTTCAAGAAGAAAAACCGCATATTTTCCCAGCGAACGGTGCGATAGAGCTTTCGTAATCCGTTCACGTTCGGATCGTCGTCGCCGAAGTAGCGGAGAAAATTCGCGCCGCTCGCTTCGTGCAATTCGTGATTGCCGACCGCCGCGAACAAGCAGTGGTCACGGAGCAAATTGCCTTCGATGTCGAAGAAGCGTTGCCAGAGCTGCGGCGAGCTCCCGTCTTCGACGAGGTCTCCGGTGTTCACCAAAAAATCTCCCGGCGTCTGGAGAATCTGGCGAATCACCGCTGCGTGTGCGTCGTCGTTCGTGCGGTTGTCTCCATAGAGGACGAATGAAAATGGATTCTTCGAATCGTCGGCTGGCGCAGTGGTGAACTCACCGGTGGTGCTTTGTTTTCCCGCGGTCACCACGTAGCGATAACTGGTGCCCGGCTGGAGCCCCGTGACCTGAAGCGAATGGATTTCGGCGTTGGCCGACTCCGCATGTGCGACAGAGGGAGCGGTCGGGCCGCCGTCGGTCGTCTTGGAGAAGATTTCGACGCTCGCCGACGTAGCAGGACTGAATTCGATGCGTATCTGTGTGCTCGTGGCACCCAAACCCTGTAAATACGGCCCTTTTGTGATGTTGGCCGAGGCGCTCGCCGCCAGAAAAAATGACGCGCATCCCAAGGCCCAAGCCGAAAGCGGACCCTTTTTCAGGAGCACGCCCCGTCTTCTAGCGCGCTGCGGCCTGCTCTGGAGCACGAATTGACCGGATGCCCGGCAAAGACTAGGGTTTTGAAGCTTCCATATGCACGCGTGTAGGAGATAAGGCGTGGTGAATCGCAACGCTCTGCCGGTGCCCGCCGAAAGCGGTCCCGACCTCAACGCAAGTGACGGGCTTCCGAAGCGATTCGGCAAGTACACGTTGTTGCGCAAGCTCGCCACGGGCGGGATGGCGGAGCTCTTTCTCGCGCTGCAAAAAAGCGTCGCGGGTTTCGAAAAGCTGATCGTCAT
>JBDTFL010000151.1:0-5087 GCA_039937955.1 Polyangiaceae bacterium
CCGACGGCGACACGCTCTACGTCACGCTCGTTCCACTCGACACGACGGCGAGCGCCGAAGTCGCGCGCGTCGATCCGAGCGGCGTCGTCACCGTGCTCGTCAATGATGCCGTCGCGCCGTCTGCACCGACGATCAGCAGCGGCGCGCTCTATTACATCGACACGCCCACCGGATCTTCGGGCAGCTCGATTCTAAGCTTGAATTTAGCGGACTTGACGACGCCACCCACCACGTTGATCAGCGCGCTCGACAAACCGAGCGGGCTCGCCGTTGGAGGAAGCTCGCTCGTCGTTGCGACTGCGCTCGGTGGCACCGGCGTTGGAATCGAATCGATCTCCAGCACCGGAGCCTCGACGCAGCTCACGCAAGTCGGCGGCGAATATTCGCCATCCGGAATCGCCACCGACGGCGCCCAAGTTTATTTCGCTGCAAAGGCAACGGGCGGCGGACAGATTTTTTCGGCGTCGGTGAACGTCGGACCGGCCGATTCACTTTGGTCGGGCAGCGACACCGGAACGCTCGGGCCAGTCGTGGTCGCGAATGCAAACGTCTACTTTTCACTCACCGCTGATCCGAACGGCATCATCTATTCGGTTCCAGCGGCAGGCGGCGCCGCTTCGCCGATCGCCACGGCACTCACGCAGCCGAGCGCCATCGCGGTCAACAGTGCATATGTGTATTATACAAATAGCTCACCAGCCGGCGGTATTTTCAGGGCGCCGCTCAACCCCGACTCCGGAGTTGCAACGACGGAAATCGCAACGGTCGCGAATGCGCAGTTCTTGGTGCTCGGCGCGACGGCCGTTTATGCGACGACCGATCAAGCGATCGTGCGCGCCACGCAGTAACGCAATCCGAGCGGCTAGAGTCAAAGACGTTCGAGGTACGCTTTGCGCAAGCAATCGTACTCGTCTTGCGAGAGCACGTTCAGGCGCTTGAGCACCTCGACTTGCGCGGCACGCCGCTCGGCTTCGTCGGACGGCAAATGATTTCCGTGACCGACCGCGCAGATCGCCGGCTCCGCTTTCGCGGGCGGAGCTTCTATTTTCGTTTTGTCTTTTGATTTTTTCGAATGCACTGGCGGCGTAGCAACCTCGGGCGCCGCGTCGGCGACGTCGGACGATGCGATTGCAACTGCGCTACCACCATCGAGATCGCCAGCTGCGGATCCGCCTGATTTCAAGGCACTTGATGCAGCTTCCACGATTTTAACGGAGACGTTGGTGAGCGCCTTCGCGCATAGGCCGTTGCAGTGATCGGACGTTGCAGTGACACTCGTCGTATCCGAGGCGACGATGTTTCCGGCGTTGTCACGAACGCGGTAGCTGACTTTGTAGGAGCAGAGCGCGGTGGGCGGAACACAAGCCGGCGAGTCGTTGTCGAGGCCGATCAGCACCTCGCCGTCTCCGCCGTCTTGAACGATCGAAAAGTTTTTGTTGTTTTGCTTTACGGCTTCGAACGAATGCTCAGAGTCTTGGGCAGACGCGCCGAAAATCTTGAGACGCAACGAGAGGCCGCTCGGGGGGATCGCATCGATCTTCGGCGGCGGCTCGACGCATGCGTAAGTACCGATCGCGACGGCGGGCGCAAAGATCAACGCTAGGACGAAGTGGCGTTTTTTCATGGAGATCGTGACATTCACGGACTGTGCGCAATCTCGACGCGCTTCGCTTGGCATTCGGACGGCGTGAACGTGCCTTGGTCGCACAGGCGTTGCAAGCTCTCGAGTCGATGCTTCTGATCGCGCGTGAGCGTCGCTTGATCGGTACGCGGCGGAGGCGCTGCAATCGGTCGGCTCGTCGCGCTCGTGAGCGGCGCGTCAGCGGAGTGAGATGCCGATGCCTTCGGGTGCGTGTCGGCATGCGGCGCGTCGGCAGAAGCGATCAGGGCCGTCGAGTCCGATGTCGAATCGATGGGAGCGAGCGCGCTGATGTCCACGCCCGCATCCGCGACGGCGACCGGTTTCGTCGACGTGAGCTCAGCGCTCGCCGCAGATTTTCCATGCGTGGCGTAGACGAGAGCGATCGCGCCCACAGCCAAAAACAAGCCGGTTCCGAGCATCGCGAAGATAACGCCCGCGGATGACCGTTTCGGAATTGGCAGCGGAATTTGCGCGGAGCCCGTTTGATCGTGCGCGATCTGCGTGGGCGCGAACGATTGCGGCGTCATGAGATGACCGGTGATCGCCTCGGACATTGGCGGCGCCGACGGACGACCCGACGCGCGCATCTGTTCGCTCAGATGAATTCCGAGCGAGTCCGCGAGACGAGCGACGGCTTCACCCGCCGTCCGAAATCGTTCGTCGACCGGACGCGCGACACACTTTGCAAACCACGCATCGAAGCCCGCACCAAATGTCGAGCCGCGCTCACTCGGCGTGGGGATCGGGCCCGTCAAAATCATCGCGCACAAACGCGCGGTCGGATGCTCGCCCCAAAAATCACGAGCCATGAGCAACTTGAACGCGACCAAACCGAGCGCCCAAACATCCGTGGCTGGACCAATGAGGGCGATGTCGCCGAGCGCTTGCTCGGGTGACATGAATGCTGGAGTGCCGAAAATATATCCGGCTTGTGTCTTCAGCGGATTCACCGCACCCGTGTCACCGAGGCGCGCGATTCCGAAATCGAGAAGCTTGATGCACGCCGTGCCGTCTTCGCGTTGCGTGAGAAATAAATTCTCGGGCTTCAAGTCGCGATGAATGATCCCAAGCTGATGCGCCTTGTCGAGCGCGCGCGCCGTTTGCCGCAAATACTCGACGACCTGTGCAGGCGAGAGCGGACCTTCTTCAGCGAGAATGCGATCGAGGTCACGACCGCGCAAATATTCCATCACGTAAAACGGCGCATTATCCAGGTCCGCCGCCGTGTCGGCATCGGTCACACGCGCAATGTGCTCGCTCGCAATTTTCGCGGGCGCGCGCGCCTCACGACGAAATCGTTCGACAGCCGTCGCGTCTTTCAAGACGTCCGCGTGGAGCACTTTGAGCGCGAGCATCTCGTCGGTGCGCACGTGGCGAACCAAATAGACGGCGCCCATTCCGCCTTCGCCGATTTGCTGCTCGATGCGATAGCGGCCCGCAACGATAAGGCCGGGTCGAAGGGGCGCAGAGCTACTCACGGCGGCCGGACCCTACACCAGAAGCGGGGACGTTCAAGGCCGAGCGGTTTTTTCGTCCGCTATTGGCAAAGCCCGGAGTTGGGGCAGTGATTTTTCGTAGCGACTGGACAGAATTCGAGCTCGAGTGAGCAAATGAGGACATAGTCGGCCGGCAAGCATCCGTTGCAGTTTTGCGCGATCTTCGCGGCGATCGCGTCGCTCGAAACGAGCGTGATCCCGCCGATTCCGCCCGCATCGCCCCCTCCGAAATAAGAATCGCAATAGTCGACGCCGCTGTCCGCCGCAGCTGGGCAATTGCCGCAATATGCCGTCGCGGCGCTGACCTGCGCCGGCGTCGGACCGGCGTCGACGATATAGGCCGCTACGCAGGGATTGCTGGGAAGACCGGATTGCGACTCGAATTGGCTGCATTCGATTTGGTCTTTGCAGGCGACCACACCTCGTTGCATGGCGGCGCTGAGCGCGCTGCCGAACGCTTCGCAGGAATTGGCGTTGGCCTGTCGGCACGGATCGCAGTCGTTGCATCGGCTCGAGATCTCTGCGAACGCATCGCAAAATGGCTGCAATGTGGGGTCGGAGGCAGTCGGCGCCTTGACGCATCCATCGAGCGTCGGACCGCTACCGTCTTGTAGAGCGGCGGCGTCTGTCGTCGCCCCTTCATTCCCGCCGTCCGTTGACGGCGCGGCCGTGAACGAATCGCTACCGCAGCCTTCAACGAGCATCATGGTGACCGGAAAAACAGCCGCGATCGCGAAAAGCGAACCCACACGCCAGCATGTTCCGCTCATCATTCCAGCTTACTTCGCAAGCGACGGGCCACGAAAAAACCTTCTTCAGCGCGAGTGGGAATACCGGCACGCCTCAGCGGTTTTTGGGCGGCCAACACCTACATGGAGAACGTTGCAGATTTCCCAGCGCCCCCCTAGGATGCGCGCCCCGGGTCAAGCCGGACGCGTTTTCACGCATTTTTCCGAGCTTTATCACCGCTTCTTGGGAGCAAAAAGGCAATGCCCACCGACGTAATGATTTATGCGAACGACCTGTCGAAGCGCTTTGGCGCCTCTCGTGCGGTCGACAAGATCAGCTTCGAGGTGAACAAAGGCGAAGTCGTCGGATTTCTCGGACCGAACGGTGCCGGAAAATCCACCACGATGCGCATTTTGACCTGCTTCATCGCACCGACCGACGGCACCGCCCGCATCAAAGGGCACGACGTGTTCGAGGATCCCCTTTCGGTCAGGCAGAGCCTCGGTTACTTGCCGCAACGCGCGCCGCTCTATCTCGAAATGAGCGTGCTCGAATACCTGAAGTTCGCAGGTGATTTGCGGCAGCTCGATGCGGTCACTTTCAAAAAACGCGCACGCAGCGTCGTGGAGGTTTGTGGTCTCGCGCAGGTGCTCGGAAAAGAGATCAAGCATCTCTCGCACGGCTATCGTCAGCGCGTCGGTCTCGCGCAGGCGCTCATTCACGACCCGCCCATTCTGATTTTGGACGAGCCCACGAGCGACCTCGACCCCAACGAAAAGGCTGAATTTCTCGAGTATTTGAAGCAGATCGGCGCCGAGCGCACCGTTCTTCTTTCGACGCACAATTTGTCGGAGGTCGAGTCGGCTTGCGCACGCGCCATCATCATCAGCAAGGGCCGCATCGTCGCTGACGGTCCGCTCGACGAGATTCGTGCGAAGAGCGGCAAGGTTCGTTACGTCGTTTCGGTTCAAGAATCGGCAGCGAAAACCGCGTACCGCGGCAACGGCGCTCCTCCGAAAGAGAGCGAGGTTCGCGACGCGCTCGGCAAGGTTCGCGGCGTCGGCAAACTCGTCGAGCTTCCAACCGACGACCGCGCGCACGCGTACGAAATGGCGAGCGACGTCGACACCGATTTGCGCCCGGACCTTTTCCGCATGATCGCGGACAAGGGTTGGGTTTTGCTCGAGCTGCATCGCGACACGCAGACGCTCGAGGATGTG
>JBDTFL010000152.1:0-3284 GCA_039937955.1 Polyangiaceae bacterium
CCGCGCGAAGACCGGATCTCGTGACGAGAGCTGCACGCTCACTTTTGGCGCTGCGGCTCGTGCACAAGCAATCGCGCGTAGCGCTCCCGTAAAAACGTTCGCCGAAAGAATGACGTGAACGTGCGACGTCGGCTTGGCTTGCGCGATCAGCGTTTCGATTTCCGCGTCGCTCGCATCCGTCTCGAGATACTCGCGCAGCGCGAGCTCCACGCCTTGCCTCGAAAGTCCCGTCGACTGCACGAGCGGATTGACGATGAACGGATCGTCCGCGACTTTTTTCGCCGCGAGGACGAGGTGCCGAATGACTTCAGTTGAGACCGACATCACCGCTGATCATTTCTTCGATGGCGATCGAGCATCCGCGCGGAGGTGCACCGGGCGCGCGACCGAGCAACTCGAATCCGCCTTCTTTGCGACGCACGCGATCGGCCGTGAGCACCACCACTGCGCTGTCGACATTGAGAAGATCCACGATGCGCGCGATTCCGACTTCGCCATCTGCAACCGGCTCGAGAGTTTCACCGTCGACCGGAACGACGCGCGCCCATGGTGGCTCGCCGTAGATTCCGGCCGGCGCGCCGTGAGCGGTTGGCTGGTAAAATTGGCTGGAAAGCTCGGTCATTCCGTATTCGCTCACGACGTCTTTTTCGTCGATGCAGAACGCGCGCGCAATTTCTCTTCGCAATGTCGGGCCGTCGACCTCGCGTGATTTTCCTTTGAAGCCTCCGGTCTGCATGACGCGGCTGCCGGTTGGTAATCGAAATGTCGCGTCGCCGACTGCGTCCAGAAAATGCACCATCGCAAACGAGGTGCCGAGCATCAGAAATGGTTTGTCGTTCGTCACGAGCGCACGTGCGACGACCTCGTCGAGGCGCGCCAGATCGATGACGCCGTCTTCCATGAAGTAGGTCGTGGCAGGATCGAACTTTTCGGCGAAGGTGTGCGCGAACAGATCGATCATGTGCGTGAGCGACGAATCGGGAAGCTCGGTTGGTGAGGGTCCCATAACGACGACTTTGGACATCTCGTCGTAGCTTTTGATCAGGCCCCATCTTCCGAAGGCAACCGCGCCTGCGTCGTACGTGGCGGTCGTTCGAAACGGATGCGAACCGCGCGCGCCGATGGTCGTGCCACTCGTTCGGAATGTGATGGGCGTCTCGCTTGCCGGAAATGTCGACACGCGCGCGTGTTTGAAAACGTCGGTGGGCACCGCGGGAATTTCTGCGGCGTGCGTCCAGCTCTTTGGGTCGAGCTGGCGTGCTTTCACCAAACGCGCGAATCCCTCGGTATTTACCGCCTGAAATCGTGCAATGTCGCACGCGAGCGCGTCGAACGACTCGGGCATTTTTTGGCCAGCCTCGAACGCGGCAACGAACGCGCGCGCGCGCGAATGCAATGCGTCGCTGGCGGAAATTTTCTCGGCCGAGCTCGTCATGGACATTCCTCCAACACTTCAGCGAGCGCCGTTGCGAAATCGAGCAACAGATTTTCTTCGATGTCGAGCGACGGCGTGAGCGTGAGCGCGTCGCCTGAAATGCCACCCGTCAAGACGATGTAGCCACGCTCGAGGAGGGAACGCGTGACCGCGAGCGCGCGCGGCGCGTTGCCGAGGCCAACACCGATCATCATTCCGTGCTGACGAATTTCTGCGTGGTGGTTTCTCGTTTCGCGAATGAGCGCGCCTTTGAAAGCGGCGCCCGTTTCGTTCACGCGCGAAAATATTTTTCCATCATCCAGCATGTTCAAAACCGTGAGCGCCGCAGCACATGCGATGGGCGATCCAAAATGCGTTGCCGTGTGAATAGCAGTGCCGTGATGCGCGCCCCAACGATCCATGACGTGCGCGCGACCGATCATCGCGGAGATGGGAATACCTGCGCCCAGACCTTTTCCCAAACACAAAATATCCGGCAAAATAAGCTCTTTCAGCGTCAACGAGAGCGCGCCGCCTCTTCCCGAGCCAGTAAAAATTTCGTCCGCTATCAAGAGCCAACCCGCTTCGTCGCAAAGCGCGCGCAGCTCTTTCAAGAAATTCGGGGCGAGCGAGATGATTCCGCCACGACCGAGCACCGGCTCGATCAGCACTGCGCCCGTTTTCGGATTCGCTTTCTCTCGTTCGGCAAGCGCGCGCAGATTCGAGAGCACCGATAATGCAGTCGCTGCGTCGCTCGGAAAATCTTCGAAGGTGACCCACTCACCCGTCTGCGCGGCGAACGGTTCTCGAAATCCTGGAGACAAGCCACACGCCGCGAGCGGGCCATGAGAAAGGCCGTGATAGCTTCCGCGAAACGCAACGACACGCGGCCGGCCGCTCAAGGCCACCGTCTTCAACGCTGCGGTGAGCGCGTCGGCGCCCGACATGCCGAGCATTACGCGCGCACCTGGCTCTGGAAAAATGGCCGCGAGCTTTTCGCAAAGCGCGACCTTCACGTCGGACGCGTAGACATCACCGAGCGCGAGCGAAAGTTTTTCCTCTTGTGCCGAAACGGCCATTTTTACGGCACTTGGTGAATATCCGAAGATGAGCGCGCCGAAGCCCGCAACGAGATCGACATAACGATTGCCGTCGACGTCGAAGACGTTCGCACCAGAGCCCTGCGCATAGACGATCGGTGATTGGTCCGCGCCGCTCAGCTCTTCGCGGGTAGAACGGCGTGCGTCGAACGCAGGACACTCGGCATTCGCCAGACGCGCGGCGAGCTCGCGAGACTTTGGTCCCGGCGGCGTCGTGACGATCTTCGGCGGTGCGCTCACAGAAACAGCTTCGCTCAGGCGACGACTTTGTTTCGTCCGCCGCGCTTTGCTTCGTAGAGCTTGACGTCGGCGTCTTTGATCAAGTCGGTGCCGGTCTTCTCGCCGTCTTCCAATTGCGCGACGCCGATGGAGACCGTGACACTGATCTCTTCGTTCTGAAATGTGAACTTCGACGATTCGATTTTCTCGCGCAGGCCCTCTGCGAGCAAACGCGCGCCCTCGAGCGCGGTTTCGGGAAGGATGATCGCGAACTCTTCACCGCCGTAGCGCGCGAACACCTCGTCGCGACGAATGCGCGCTTGGACGATGCGCGCCAATTCCTTCAAGACGTGATCACCCGCCAAATGGCCGTGAAAATCGTTGATTTTCTTGAAGTGGTCGATGTCGAACATGATGAACGACAGCTCACGCGTGTGACGACGCGCGCGGATGATTTCTTTTTCGAGGGCCTCGAGCAAGTAGCGCTTCACGTGCGCCTGCGTGAGCCCGTCGATGATCGTCATCCGGTAAATTTCTTCGTGGTACTGCGC
>JBDTFL010000153.1:0-2934 GCA_039937955.1 Polyangiaceae bacterium
GAACGCCGCGACGATGGACGGCGGAACGCAGCGGCTGCTCGACGCGATTCAGCAGGAGGTCGACGACGAGGCCGCGCACCCCGACGCTAGCCGTTTTCAGGCGCCGCTACCGGAGGACGACACGGGCGTGTTCGACGCAGGACGAGGCGCGCCGAGTGGAAACGTCACGCCCGACGGCGGATTCGCGAGCGTGCTTCCCACCGACGACGACGTCCCCGATTCGATCGACCCGGACCCTTGCAAAAATCCCGACGCGGTCGCGTCGTTACCCGGCGTCGTGCTCGGAAAAACGCTCGCAAAGACGCTCGACGCGAAGATCGGCGATTGCGTGCAGATTACATCTCCGGCAGTCGGCATGTCGTTCGGTGCGGGCGGCGTGCGTCCGCCCATCGCCAAACAATTTCGCGTCATCGCCATGTTCGACGCAGGCTTCGACCAGTACGACTCGAAGCTCGTCTACACCGACCTCTACGAAGCGCAGGCGTTCTACGACGAGGGCGACAGTGTCACCGGCGTTGAGATGAAGGTCGACGACATCGACGACGCGTCACGCATCGCGAAGCAGATTGATCATCTACTCAACAATTCCGTGTATCATACAATGGACTGGAAAGAGCTGAATCACGGTCTTTTTACGGCTCTTTTGATTCAGCAGATCGGCATGAGCTTCGTGCTCGCCCTCATCATCGTGGTCGCCGCGTTCACCGTAATCGCGACGCTCATCATGGTCGTGCTCGAGAAGAAAAAAGAGATCGCGCTCCTCAAAGCGCTCGGCGCAAAAGACGACGCCATCCTGCGCGTCTTCCTTTATCAAGGCGCCATCATCGGAATCGTCGGCACCACGGTCGGGCTCGCGCTCGGTTACGTCTGCTGCAAAGGGCTGCTCGCGTATGGCTTTCCGCTCGACCCCAAAGTGTATTTCATCTCGAGCTTGCCGGTGCTGGTGCGGCCGAACGAGTTCATCGTCACCGGGACATTTGCGATCGTGATTTGCTTGGTCGCCACGATTTTCCCGGCGCTTTATGCGGCCCGCCTGAGGCCGTCGGACGGCTTGCGCGCCGAATAACGTAACGCGCGACGAAGAGCAGGGAAGCCGGGCATGCGAAGCCTCGTATCAGCTCGGTACCGTTTGACCGCGCTGCGTTACGGGCGCTACCGTCCATCGTTCGAATGCGCTTTTTCGTAGAGGTCACGCCGATCGGAAAAAATGAGACGCAGCAGTACTGCGTCGACGCCGACTCGTGGCAGAAGGCGCTCCAGCACGCGCGATCGATGCGCAAAGAAGACGGGTCGATCAGCGGCTTTTCGATCGAGCTCGCCGACGACGGATATCGCGCCGTCGACCCCACGGCGCGCCTCCGCTACATGGTGAAAAAAGCGCCGGCCAACGCGCAGCTTTCTGCGGGCCCATCGCAGCCGCCGCCTCCTGTGACACCAGCTGTTGCACCGTCTATCAAGCCGCCGGCCGTGAGCGCTTCCGCGCCTCCGCCGGTGGCGCATGCACCGCAATCGATCACCGCGCCCGCACCATCCGATCAAATGGCGTCGCGCGATTCGCGTCGCGTGTCCTCGCGCACGATGTCGTTCGGATCGAGCGGCACTGCGCTCCTGGCATCCAATCAACCAGCACCCGCTGCGCATCCGCCGGCCGGTGCGGTTCAGCAAGCGCCGAAAGCTCCCGCGTCGCGTCCAGCTCCGCCGCGTGTGGCATCGGTGGCACCGCAACCCGTCGCGCCGCTCGTTTCTCAAGCGGTGACGCACTCGCCTTCGCAAGCGCCGAAAAAAGATCCGGAGCCGACCACGCAAGCGAACGACATCGCGTCGTCGTCGAGGCGTCCGGGCGGACCCATCGTGGTGCTCTACAAGAAAGAGCAAGAGCCGACGGCTGCATCGCCGATCTCGTATCGCGAGGAAGTTTTCGCGGCGCCGCCCGGCACGACCGAAGATCAGGCCGAAGCGATTTTACGCGCGAATTTCCAGCTCGTTTCGGAATCGCTCGCGGCGTCGCCTTCCGGAAAATACGTGAACATCGCGGTGTTCGATCGCGTGTTCGAGGGCCGCCCGCCGGTGCCGCCGCTTGCCACGCTCACGTGGAAGGACTGGAAAGGCGGAGGTCCCACCGTCACGTTTCCGCGCCGTGCGAAAGCACAGCTCGAGACGGCGACGCAGCCTTCGCTGTCGCAAGCCGCGTCGCAAGCGGTGAGCGTTCGGGGCCAGCCCGTTTCGATTCAAGCAACGCCAACCGCTGAATCGTTGACCGAAACCGCACCTGCACGGCGGCCTCGTCCGGTGAGAAGTGAGCCGCCAGCGTCCACCGATGCACGCGCCGTTTCCGCCGCGCCACCGCCCGCGCGAGCGCGCGTGGAACCGGAATCGAATTCGACGGTCGTCGTTGCGGATTCCGCGCCGGTGCTGGTGGACCAGCACATAGAGCAGCAGGAGCCGCAATACATCCCGCAGCCTGTCCAGCAACAACCGCAGCCCGTTTACGCAGCGCCGGTTGCGGTCCCCGTTCAAGTGGCGCCCCAACAACAAGTCATCGAAGCGCCGCCTCCGCAACAAATGGTTCACGCGCCACAAGAGGCTTTTCCGGCGCCCGCCATTCCGCCGCCCGCCATTCCGGCAGCCGCTGCATCATCCGGTCACATGCGTCGTGCGTCGTGGAAGCACACGCCGGCTGCTCTCGACGGCTCGCGTGTTCGTGTTCGCGGCGACGAGCTCATCGGCCTTCTTTTCGAGGAAATGCACGATCTCAACTTCATGGCCGACGCCCTCGAAGGCGCTGCGTTTTGCTTGTGGGTCGCACTCGACAAATTACCGTCGCGCGCGGGCTTCGTGCATTTCTACGACATCGACAAACGCGAATACGTCGTCGCGAGCGTTGCGGGCGCGGTGAGCACCGATCAAGTCACGCGTCGCAACTCGCAAAATGAT
>JBDTFL010000154.1:0-9793 GCA_039937955.1 Polyangiaceae bacterium
GTGGTCGTCAAAGAAGTGCCGAGCTCGATCAGGCGCAAGCCGAAGAAAGACAAGCCCGTGAACGAGGGCGCGCCGCGCAACAAAGGCGGCGGCGGCAAGAAGTTCGGAAAAAATAAAAAGAAGAAGCGCTAGTCGCGCGGCTTCACTCTCTCACGCGATCGGGCTGCGTCGAAAAAATCTCGCGAACCCGATCGACGGTGTCGATCTCGCTGGCCGGTTTGTCGGTGCGAATGCGAACGATTCGGGGGAAGCGCAGCGCGAAGCCGCTCTCGTGTCGACCTGACTCCATGATGTTGTTGAACGCGACCTCGAGTACGAGCGTGGGCTCGACGGTGCGAATCCATCCGCGATCCTCGAGCGTGTGCTCGGTGAACCATTTCGTGAGGTCCTTGATCTCGGCGTCGGTCAAACCGGAGTACGCCTTGCCGACGTTTTTGAGCTCGTCGCCGTCGCGCACTGCAAACGTATAGTCGCTCAGCACTTTGGCGCGGTTGCCGTGACCGTATTCGGCGGCGGTGACGACGACGTCGAGCGTGGCGAGCTCGCGCTTCAATTTGATCCACGCGAGACCGCGACGACCGGGTTGATACTGCGAGTCGAGCGCTTTCAGCATAACGCCTTCGTTGCCGCGCTCACGCGACTCTGCGTAAGCCTTGTCGAGATCCGCAGCTGAATTTACGGCAAATGCTGGCGATATTCTCAAACGCTCCGGATTCGCATTCAGCTCTTTTTCGCTGCCGCCGAACAGACTCATCTGACCGCGCGGCGCCATTCTTCGCAAACCGGAACGCGCCGCGGCTTTTTCTTTTTCGACGATGCTCTCTAGAAGACGTCGACGCTCGCGCAGTGGCTTCTCGATCTGCAACGCGCCTTCTGCAAACAAAACGTCGAACGCCATGAATACGACCGGCGTCTCCTTGCGAAGTTGGTCCGTGACTTTTTTTCGACCGAGCCGCGTTTGCAGCGACGAGAACGGAAGCGCGCGATCATTTTTGAAATCCCACGCGAGGATTTCACCATCCAAAATGGCCGGCGTGTCCGCGTGCGCAAGAACCTCTGCGATCTCCGGAAAGCTCTTCGTGATGTCGCCGCGCGTTCGCGAGAAAATCGCGACCTTACCTCTCGAATGCCCGTCACCGAAATGCGCCTGCGCACGAATGCCGTCGTACTTGTCCTCGACCTGCGCTTTCACTGCGCCTTCGGCTTCGACGAAACGGTTCGTTGCGTCGTCCACATTTTCGGCGGGCGACGCGAGCATGAAGCCGAGTGGATGAAATAGCTTCATTTTGGCTGTAGAAAGCGCTTCGTTCCACGCCATCATGGCGACGTCGAAGAGACTTCCCGTCAGCGCGACTGCGTGACGTATGTCTTCGATCGGTGCACCAGCTGCTTCGGCGATCGCCTCTTCCACCAGACTTTGTTTCACGCCGATGCGCATGTCTCCGAGGATCAGCTTTACGAGCGCTTTAACTTGGAGGTTCGGCGTCTCACCATTTCGGGTACGCAACAAGAGTGACTTCACCGCCGTTTGCTTCGCGGCTTGCACGCGGGTCGTCGCGAGCGTCGAAAATGCTTTTTCGATTTCCAAAATATCGAGCGGCGCTTCTGTGCTTTCTCCGACGATCAAATCTGCAGCAGCGGCTCCCATGTCGCCGTACTTGCGATACGTCGTGCTCATCCGCTCGTCGTCCGCTTGCGCAATTTCCGCCACGGCTGACGAGAGCAAACGACCACCGACATTGAGCCCACGGGTGTCGTCTTCGGCGAACGGCGCGCCTGAAAGATAAAGTGCTGCGAGAGATGCTGTAGTTTTGTCGGCTACGCTGATCTCCCGTAAATACGAGGCGATTTGCGATCGCTTTGCGATCTTTCCCGACACTGCAGCGAGCGCCTCACACAGCTCGGCGAACCTTTGCCACGACACTTGCTCGTCGGAGGACCCGGACATTTCAGAAGCTGATTTTGACGGGAGCGAGGCGCGGATCTTTGCTGCCGTCTCCGATTTGTCCGTAGCGATTGTTGCCCCAGCAATAGACCGAGCCGTCGTCGGTGCGCGCGCACACGTGATCGGCGCCCGGGACGACGTTCACGGCTTTCGAGATTCCGCCGACCACGCCTGCGAGCTCTTGCGTCGTCGTGGTTCCGCGTCCGAGCTCGCCTTCGGTGTTCGATCCCCAACACGAGACGGATTGATCGCGAAGAACGACGCAGCTGTGGGATTCCGCGGAGCCGATGGCAGTTGCCTCTTTCACGCCGCGCACGGCGAGCGCTTGCACGTGATTGTCTTCGTCGGGATTGGCGCCGAGCTCACCCTGCTCGTTGCGTCCGAAGCAGCTTACTGCGCCGCCGACGGACAACGCGCACGCGAACGAGTCGCCTGACGAGATCGCCGCTACGCTTGAAATTACGGGGTTCGAGAAGCTTGCCTTTGCGGTCGGTGACCACGCGCCCTCGCCCCAACATTTCACGGCGCCGCCTTTCAAGAGCACGCACGCGTGTGCGCCAGCAGCAGCAACACGCTCGACGCCGCTCGTAAAATTGCTTTTGTCGACGGCGTCGAGTCCCCAACATTTTGCGGCGCCGCTCGCTGTGCGTGCGCACACGACGTAACCGCCCGCTTGCAGATCGACGACGTCTGCGAGGCCGGAAATTTCGGTGGGCTTTTGCTTTTCGACGTCTCGGCCGTCACCCAAAATTTTTCCCGAGCCCCAGCAGCTCACTTTACCATTCGAAAATCGTGCGCACGAAAAATTGGAGCCAACCGCGACTTGCGCAACGTCGGCGAGCCCTTCCACGGTTTTCGGTTTGGATGCGTCTTCGGAATTTCCGCCGTCACCGAGCTCGCCGTCGCGGTTGCGTCCCCAGCAACGAATGTGACCGTCGCCCATGCGCGCGCAATTGTGGAAGTCGCCGCAATCCATCTGCGTGACCACATTCGGATTGGTAGACGCGCCGGCGGTTTTCAGCTCGCCGCCGCTGACGTTGGCAGCAGTGTCCGACGTCGCGTTCGGAGCTGCGCCCCCACATGCGATCAGAAATACAGCTGAAATTCCGAGCCAGACGCGCATCGGGACATTGTACGTCAATCCGGCGGACTTAGAATTTGATCTCGCTGCGCGGGTCTTCGGGCGAGAGCTCGGCGAGCTTGTCGACCAAGATCCCGATCTCGTCGGAGCGCGTGGCGGGCGAGCGCACCGAAAAGTGCACGTACAGATTGCCCGGCTCTTTGCCCTTCATCGTGACGCCCTTTCCGCGAAGACGAAGCGAGCCGCCGCTTTGCGCGCCTTCCGGAATTTTGATCGTGACGTCACCGCTCGGAGTCGGCACTTTCACTTTGGCTCCGCGATACGCCTCGGCGACCGTGAGCGGAAGATCGAGATGCAGGTCGAGACCTTCGCGTTTGAAAAATGCATGAGGCTCCACGTGCACGATCAAGATCAGATCGCCTGGTGGGCCTCCATTTGGTGAAGGCTCGCCTTGACCTGCGATCCGCAGACGTGATCCTTCAGCAGCGCCCGGCGGAATGCGCACGACCGTGGGGTGTGTGGAGTTTTGCGCGCGCAATTCGAGAGAAGTGCCGCGGACCGCAGAAACGAAGTCGATCGTCGTTTCCGCGCCGATGTCGTTTCCTTTCATCGGACCGCGCGCGCGTCTTCCGCCGCTGCGTCCGATGACGTCGCCGAAAAGATCACTGATGCTGCCAGCCCCCTGACCTCCGAAAAGATCTTCGAGGTTCACGGTCTGCTCACCACCACCGCCCGGCCAACCTGCGCCGCCACCGCCGCGCGCGCGACCGGAGCCCGGTTGCGATTGCCACTGTTTGTATTGGCGCACACGGTCGGCGTCGAAGCCCTCGCGTAATCCTTCTTCGCCGAACTCGTCGTAGAGCTTTCGTTTGTCGTCGTGGGAGAGGACGTCGTACGCCTGATTCACCGACTTGAATTTGGTCTCGGCTTGCTTGTTTCCGGGATTTTTGTCCGGGTGGAGCTTCTGCGCGAGCTTGCGATAAGCCTTCTTTATCGCGTCAGCGTTCGCGTCTTTCGCGACGCCGAGAACGCTGTAATGATCTTGCGCCATGTCTACGCGAACGTAAATCCGCGCGCGTGGGGGAGCAACAGCCGTTTGCGCGACTCAGCTTCCGCCGTCGCGTGAGCCGTCGTCACGCGTTCCGTCGGTTTGACGGCGTAGCTGCGCGATCTCCGGGAGATCCGGCTCGATTCGCCATGCGCCATTTTCCTGATCGCATTGAACAGCAGCGTGCTCGTTCACTGCATCCGAGCCGACGACGTCGACGATGGCGTCGGTTCCGTGAATGACGGTCGTCATCGATTTAGGCCGAAATTTCAGCCCGAATCGCCCTTGGGCAAGCATTTGCTCGGCGGTCTCTTGGCGACCCTGCATCTTCGACGCACGCGTGGCGCGCTCTTCGAGATTCGCGCGAGCGCGCGGACCGAGCAGCAAAAATGCATCGTGCGCGGCGTGCGGGTCGTCGGTCGACGCCTCCATGCGCTCGAGCCAAAGCTTCACGACCCCTTCCGGCGTCGCATCTTGCGGAGCTCGCGAGCACGCCGACATGAAGAGCAGCGTGATCGCGAACGACGCGCGCGTCATGACCTACTTCTTCTTGGCCTTCTTTGCGGCTTTCTTCCCTGCGGCCTTTTTCGCAGGCTTTTTTGCTGATTTCTTGGGAGCTGATTTTTTTGCGGCGGCTTTTTTCGGAGCTGCCTTCTTCTTCGGTGCCGCTTTTTTTGCGACCTTCTTGGCTGCTTTGGCTTTTTTTGGAGCTGATTTCTTCGCCGTTGCTTTGGCTTTTTTCGGAGCCGATTTCTTGGCGGCAGGTTCTGCTTTCTTCGGAGCAGCTTTCTTCGGAGCAGCTTTCTTTGCGGGTGTTTTCTTTGCGGCGGCCTCGGCTTTCTCTTTCTTCGCCGGTGGCATCACGGTGGCTCCGGTGCTGACCGGAACGGTTGCGCCCGTGAGCGCACCGAGCACGGCCTCAGCGTGGCCGTCGACTTTGACGCCCGCGAACACGCGAACGACGGTGCCGTATTTGTCGATCACGAAGGTGGTGCGGAGCGCGCCCTCGCTCTCCTTGCCGTAATTATTTTTCATCCCCCACGCGCCGAACGCACGATGCAGGTGCGCGTCCGGATCCGAGAGCAAGGGGATCTTGATCGCGTACTTGTGCTTGAACTTGCTGTGCTCGTGGATTGGATCGCGCGAGACGCCGATGACCTGCGCCCCTGCGTCGACGAACGCGTCGTGATGCTGTGTGAATGCGATCGCCTCACGTGTGCAACCCGGTGTGTCGTCCTTCGGATAAAAATAGAGAACGACGGTGCGTCCTGCGAGGCTCTGATCGGTGATCACATCACCCGAGTCGTTGGTGAGGGAAAACGAAGGGATCTTGTCGCCGACAGTCAGCATTTGAGGTGCACCCTTGTGTTGTGGTCGCGTTGGTTGCCGCCTTGCGAGCGGGCCCGCATTGCACGGGCAGCCGGCGAAACAGTCAAGGCCTAGTGAAGCACGAGGCACGAGCTCCCGAAGGTCGTTCAGGGCACTCGCAAGAAACTTAGCCGAGCCGGAAGCACCTCCATACCATTTGATCCGTGAAGGACGATCGCCCGGTTACACTCGCTTGGAGCGGTAAAAATAGCTCGATTGGCGATCGCCCGCGTCTCGCAAAAGCGGCTCCGAAGGGCGAAAAGCTCGAACCTGCGCACACCTTTGCATGCGGCGAAATTTATCGCGGCGACAACTTGGAGATCCTTTCTGCGCTGGCGCTGCAAGCTCCGGAGACCGTGACCCTCGCGTATTTGGACCCTCCTTTTCTGACCGGGCGGCTGCACGCGAAAATCATCAAAGGTGATTCGCTCGATCATCGCACCACGCGCGTTGCGTTCGACGATCGGTGGACCGATCGCGCGGCGTATCTGCAGGCGCTGGGCGATCGCATCACCGAAACGCGAAGGCTCCTGGCACCGCACGGATCGATCGTCGTGCACGTCGACACGAAGACCAGTCATTACGTGAAAGTGATGATGGACGAGATCTTCGGCGAAGAATGTTTCGCGAGCGAGATCGTGTGGCGGTATCGGCGCTGGCCTTCCAAAACCCCCAATTTTCAGCGAGTTCATGACGTTTTGCTGCGCTACCGAAAAGACGCCGGCGTTGCTCCGCGTTGGAACACGCTCTACGAGCCGCTCGCGCCGTCGACGCTGGCGACGTGGGGAAAAAATAAACAGCGCGCGGTGGTTTCGGATACCGGACGACGCGCGCGGTCGTCGACCACCGAAGAAAAAAGCCATGGCGTGCCGATGGGCGACGTCTGGGACATCGGCGTGATTGCGCCGGTTGCCAAAGAACGAACCGGCTATCCCTCGCAAAAACCGGAAGCGCTGCTCGATCGGCTGATTTCCGCGCTGTCGTCGGAGGACGACGTCGTGCTCGATCCTTATGCGGGCAGCGGCACTACGCTCGCGGTTGCAGCACGTTTGGGCCGAAAATTCATCGGAATCGACGCCAGCGACGTCGCGATGGAAACGCTCATTGGAAGGCTTGAGTCTCTAATTGGGCCCGCGTACGCTCGCCGCAAGCTGACACGATGACGTTCACTCCGAAACATTGGGCTGCAGTGGCGCTGGTGGCGCTCGCGCTCGCCGGCTCGTACGTCCTGAAGGATCAGGCACTGCCGCTGATGGTGGTGTCGGTGATCGGCTTATTCGTGATCGTCCTCACCTCGAGCAGCGGCGGTCAGTCGCTCACCGGAATCGTCGAGGCCCTGCAACGGGCCGCCAACGGCGAAAATGTTCGCGCGCCCGCCCACGCTACGGAAGACGTCACGCGCTTGTTCGAAGAAATTTCAGCGGTCGCGCAGCAGCGCAAAAAAGAGCTGTCTGCTGCACGTGCGCGCCAGACCGAGGTCGAAGAGGCCGAAAAAACTTTGGCCGACCTCACGCGCAAATTGGGTGAGGGCGTTCGCACGCAGCTCGCCGCCGCAGAAGAGACCGCGAAGCAGATCACCGAGATGGCGAAATCGATCGGCGAGATCGCGCAAGGCGTGGAAGCGCTCGCATCGAGCGCCGAAGAGTCTTCGTCTTCGATTTTGGAGATGACGGCGACCAGCGACGAAGTTGCAGAAAATGTCGGTGAGCTGGCTGGAAGCGTCCGCGAGACGGTGAGCTCGATCGAAGAGATGGCGTACTCGATCAAAGAGGTCGCCAAAAACGTCGACGCGCTTTCGCTCACGGCAGAAGAGACGAGCTCGAGCATGAACGAGATGGACGTCTCGATCGACCAAGTGCAATCGAACGCGAACGAAACCGCGAGATTGTCGGAAGAGGTCGCGCTCGACGCGGAAAAAGGCGCCGAAGCCATTTTGAAGACGATCAGCGAGATTTACCGCATCAAAGAGAGCAGCCAAGAAGCGGTGAGCGTCATCAGTAATCTCGGATCGCGCATCGAAGCGATCGGCCAGATCGTCAACGTCATCGACGACGTCGCCGAGCAAACCAACCTTCTCGCGCTCAACGCAGCGATCATCGCTGCGCAAGCCGGCGAGCAAGGCAAAGGCTTCGCAGTCGTCGCCGACGAAATCAAAGATCTCGCCGAGCGCGCCGGTGCCAGCACGCGCGAAATCACCGACCTCATCAAAACGATTCAGGCCGAATCGAAGAACGCGATCACCGCCGTCGAACGCGGCGCACACAACGTCGATCGCGGCGTCGAGGTTTCCAACGAAGCCGAGCGCGCGTTGAAAAAAATCCTCGAGTCGAGCCAGAAGTCGACCAACATGGTTCGCGCCATCGCACGCGCCACCGTCGAGCAGGCCAAAGGATCGAAACAGGTCACCGACGCCATCGGCCGGATCGCAGAAACCGTTCAGCAGATCGCCGCAGCCACTGCCGAGCAAGCACGTGGCTCGGAGCTGATCATGAAGAGCGCCGAAAAAATGCGCCTCATCACGCAACACGTCGAACGCTCGAGCCAAGAGCAAGCGCGCGGTGGTCGTCAGATCACGACGGCCATCGAAAATATTTCATCGATGGTCAGCCAGCTCAATCAGTCGCACCGCTCGCAGTCGCGCGTGACCGACACCGTGCTCAATACGGCGACGCGCATCGAGCAGAGCGCACGCGAGCAAGACGGCTCACTGAAGCAGCTCTCAGTCGCGGTCGACCGACTACGCAAAATCGCGTAAATCGGATCTTCTCACCAAACCGAAATCGAGCCGAAAACAGGCGTGGTGCTCGTCGGATAAGCGAAGAAAATTTTTCCGCTCGTCGCGTCGAGGCGAATCGACATGGGTCCGCCGTGGGTACTCGCCGAAGGTAAAATTTGGGTTGCCGTGCACGCGGTGCCGTCTGTGCGGCAGCGGAGCAACGAAGGAACGTCGGTGTCGCTGGTGTAGACGCCGACGTACAAATACTCGCCAACCTGATCGATGGCAGCGGAAGGAAATTGTCCGCTGCCGGTCGGAAGGCCCATTGCCGACGACAGATCGGTTCGCGAGCAACCGCTTCCGCTCAAGTCGCAGCTGAAGAGCGACGGCGTGTCAGCGCTGCCACTTGCGTATTCGGTGACGACCAAGATTTTTGCGCGGCCTTTGTCGACTACGACGCTAGGCTGATGACCGCTGTCCGCGGTCGCGCTCGGGTCGACGACTTTAGCGACGCACGTGTCGGTGGCACCGAACGCGAGCGGACAGAGGATGACCGCAGGCTCGTTCGAGTTGGTAAATGTTTGTGCCGCAATGACGAGGCGCGAGCTCGCACTGTCGATCGCGAGCGAGTAGCTGCCGTAGTTGTCGCTGGGGCCGCCGTTGTCCGTGAACTGGTGGAGCGCGCATCCAGTCCCGTCGTGATTGCAGACGGTGATCGTCGATACGCCGGAACGCACGACGACGTAGAGCTTTCCGCCGACGTCGTCGACGAGGAGCGCTGCTGACGCCGGGTTCGTGAGCGAAGCGTCGAGCGCGGTGTTCGCGCACCCGGTGCCGTCTGCGTTGCAAATGGCGAGCGACGAGCCGGCCGTGCTTCCGCTGAATCCGATGATCTTTCCGCTAGCCGAATCGACCGTGGAAGCGAGGATGACCGGCGCGCCGGTGGTCGGAAGACCGGTCGGCGTCTGTGTGCACGCGCCGCTCGATGCCGGACACAAGAAGGTGTCTGCGAGCGAAAGTAGCCCGAACTTTTTCACTGAATCCTCGAAAAAAATCGGGACGAACGTACCGCTGGCAACGGGGAACGCACTGAGCGCGGCGGTCGAGTTGAAGCGCGCGAAGTTGTCGCCGGCCGACGACGCAGGTGACGGATTTTCGCCACGGTCGTTCGTGGTGAATGCGAGCAGCGAATTCGCGTTGGCCGGCGCAGCCGTATTTGCGTCGAACGGGTACACGAGATCGCCGCCGGTTTTTGCGACCGTCGTAATCGCAGCGCCGAGCTTCGTCGTGCCGTCGCTGCTCCAATACAGCACGTAGCCCGTGACGTCCGATTCGTCGGTGGCCTTCGAAATCTTCACCGTGCCCTGCACCTTCAATGCAGTCGGATCTTGATCGACGAACGCAACGCTCGCCGGTGCATGCGCAGGGGTCAGCGCTCCGGCTTCGACTCCGCTGTCACCGGCATCGCCGCCGCCTCCGGGTCCGACGTCGCCGCCGTCCGTATGGCTCGACGAAAATTGGTCGTTGCCGCACGCACAAAGCACGAGCGTTACCATCAACAACGAAAGCCGTCCGCGCATGCGAACGTATTACTCGACGGTCACGGTCTTCGCCAGATTGCGCGGCTGGTCTACG
>JBDTFL010000155.1:0-4805 GCA_039937955.1 Polyangiaceae bacterium
TAGTAAACGTCGATGCGCTCTTTACGGTACGCCTCGAGCACAGCACAGAGCGCTTCGTGGTTCGCGTGTACATCGCTGAAAATACCGATGCGCATTGAGGATCTAGAACATAGCAGACAAGACGAGCTTCGTGAGTACGTGCGGTGCCCTATAATTTCGATTTCTCCAGGGCATGGCTAACTTGGAAGTCGAGGCGAAGAAGCAATGAGCGACGAAACGAAAAAGACGAACGGCGTGACGCACCCGGTTGAATCAGATGGTGCAGATGTAGGCGAGTGGCCCGAGCAGGTTCAGGAGCTTGCGGCGGCGTGCGTTCGTTTCGTCGCGACGAAGTACAAAGTCGCGCTCGATTTCACGCCGGACACGCTTTCGCTGGTCGATCAGTATGCGCGCGACTCACGCGATTCGAGCGCCGCAGAAGATCCGCAGCAAGCGGAAGAGCGCTTGGTGAGCGCGATGCCGATCCTCGAAGGGGCGATTGGCGCGTATTTGGGCGAGGTGATTCGTAGGGCACACGGTGGAATTTGGGATGCAGTTGGCGACCCGACGACGTGGCGCGTGCTCATGACGCGGGTTTATTTGTCGTTCAAACCGATCGCGATGGCGCGTGAAGCGCTCACGCTCGAGCACGATGACGGCGCGCATCTGGAAACGGATCCGGCGCAACGCGAAGCGCTCGAGGCACGACTCGCATCACTTGGTCAGGTCGACGACACCGAATACTTCGCGCCGTCGACACGCTTCGACGTGATCGAAATTGCCGTCGAAGCACTCGCCGCACAAGCGCGCATCGACGGCACCGCCGACGTGAGATTCACGCTCGACGATTACAAATAAGGCTTATTTCTCCGGGGTTCCAGCGTCGAGCACGCCGGTTTCGCTCGTCCCCGGAACGGCGGTGATCACTGGCGCGTCGGCCGAGTCGCCGAAAAATGTTCGCCATTCCACGTTGTACCGACCTCGCGTGATCGGCGGCAGCTCCACGCGCGCGCCCGGTGCAACCCATGCGACCAGCGCACCGTCGAGCGCGACGAAACGAAGCTCATCGGTCGAGTTGAACAGCTTCAAGACGCCGCGCGCATCTGCCGGCCCGTTGTGCAAAAGCGCGAGCTCGGCGGGCGTGAGCAAAATGTCGGCGCCTTGTGGCGGCAGCGGTCCGGCCACGAAATTCGCTTGCGACGGCGGCGCTACCAAATCCGCCGGCGCGATGTCGAGACGACGAACGATCGACGTGGCGTCGAACATGAGCGCGCCGTGCGTCGTCCAATGAAACTCGGCGTGAAGTGGAACGTCGTCGATTCCGCAGAGCGGTGTCGTGGGCGCGGCGCCCATCCAATCGAGCAGCATTCGACACAAAAGCGTGCCTGAATCTCCCGCGTCCGCGATGCGCGCGATCTCGAACGTCGCCGTTGCCGCGCGCGTTACGGCCTCGTATTTGCGCGTGCGAACACCGAGGCGACGCGCACCTTCTTCGCCGCCGCGAATGTCGGCGACCGAAAGCGGCGCAACGTCGACGCGACGCTCGCCGAAGAGTGCACGCAACGCACCCGGCGCAATCACGCGATAGCTGGCCGGCTCGAGCAAAAGCAAATAGCCGTAGTGATCGGCCCGCGCGCGGAGCTCCGCATTTTCGGCAACCGCAAAGCCTCGCCCCAAGACGACGCGCGCGCGCGATTGCGCGAGATCGATCGTCAAATGCGCTTCATTTTCCTTTCGCGCGGAGTCGATGGCATTCGCATTCGCGTCCGGCGATCGCGGGCTCGGCGATGCGTCGGTGCGGACCGTCGCTTGAAGCGTGTATCCTGCAGCTTCTCGCGCGAGCACGTCGGGCGGCGCTGGTTGATCGGGGCGCATCGGAACCGGCGGCGGACCCGAATCTGCGGTGAGCGAGGCTGTCGTTGCGCCCGCGTTTGTAGCTGGTGCAGCGGCGAGTGGCGCAGGAATCGCGCTCGCTTGCGGGCTCGCCGACGCAGTTGGTGGATCCGACGAAGGACTGCCTTTGCATCCGCACGCAAAAATCAAAAGCGTGCAGAGTGCAACTGATTTCATCGGGAAAAATTGGCGATTTTCGCGACTTGCGGCAAAAGCGGCGGCGGTCCGGGCATGAACTGCGTGTCGATCAAAACGCTGACGCATTTCGGATAGGCCTCGACGAACACATTGCAGTTGCCGGGCTCGTTGTCGAATGCAGCGATCACCTCACCGACGCGCGTGAGCTGCGGAGCGAGGTCGCGTTTGAACGCCTCGTCGGGCATCGCGGCGTCGGGCTTCAAAATGACTTCGGTTGCTGCCACGCCGATCGGAAATCCCAAGTCGCGCAAGCTGCGAAATGTGCCGAGTCCCATGTTCGGCAAATCACGACCCGTCAAATAGAGGAGAGTCGCGCGTGCCGCGTAAAGGTCGCGAGCGAAGGCAACTGCACCCGGTACCGCGATGTCGTGGACGAGATGCGCGTCGAAAAAGAAACGCTCGCGCCAAAACAGGTCGCCTTCGGTGAGCAGCTCCGGGTTGGTGATTCCGATTTTCGTGAGCGAATCCGTGAAGAGGTACGCAAGGTCATCGACCTGCGTGTTCTTCATTTTGGCTGAAATTGCCGGCTCTCGTGACGCCCAACGGTCGGCCAGCTCGTGCAAGATGTTGACGGTGCGCGGACGATTGTCCATCAGCGTGCCGTCGAGATCGAACACCACGACGGGCGGCGGAGTTTTCGGATCGCTGTTCTTGCACCGCGCGATCACCTTCTCGAGGAGGTCACGCTGTGCGGTGGGGCTGAGGCGGTCGATCGACACGGCTGCCGAGATACTAGACTTCGGAAAAGACGCGTAAAAAATGTGCTACGTCGCTCTGAGATGGCTCAGGCAGATCGCGACCATTACGAAGTCTTGCAGATCACTCGCACCGCAACCGCCGACGAGATCAAGGTCTCGTTTCGCAAGCTCGCGTCGATTCATCATCCCGACAAAAACGCGGGAGATCCTGGCTCGGCGATCCGCTTCAAAGAGATCAACGCGTCGTACCAAGTGCTCTCCGATCCGCAGCGGCGCGCGATGTACGACCGATTCGGTCACAACGCAGAAGCTTCCGGTTCGCCCTTCGCGAGCGGCGGTCCATTTGCGGGCGGTGTCATCGACTTCAACGACATCAACGTCGACGGATTTTTGGGCGACTTGCTCGGTGTGTTCGGAGTCGGCCGCGGCGACAAAGGCGACATCAAACGACAGCTCGAGATCACGTTCGAAGAAGCGGCATTTGGCTGCGAAAAAGAGCTGAAATACGAGCGCGTCGTCACATGCAGCGATTGTCGCGGAACCGCCTGCGCTCCTGGTCACGTTCCCGAAACATGCAGCGCATGCAATGGCAAAGGACGCGTTCGCTATCAACAAGGCATCTTGCCGATCGCGGTCGAGCGCACGTGCTCACGCTGTCGCGGCACCGGCAAGCTCGTCACAGTTCCGTGTCAGGGGTGCAAAGGCAGCGGATTGATTTCCGCGACCAACACGATTTTGGTGAGCATCCCGCCGGGAGTCGAAGCGGGCTACACCCGTTTGGTTGGCGGCGTCGGAAACAAACCGCGCGCTGATCGCGGACCGGGCGACTTGGAAGTGATGATCCAAGTACTGCCGCATCCTTTTTTTCGGCGCGCCGGCGACGACGTCACATGCCAAGTTCCGATCACGTTCGTGCAAGCGGCCATCGGCGGTGAGGTGGAGGTCCCCACGCTCGAAGGAAAAGGAAAGCTCCGCATTCCACCGGGAACGCAACCCGGCAGCACGCTTCGCATCAAACAAAAAGGTGTCACGCGTCGAGCAGGAATCGGCCGCGGCGATCAACTCGTGGAAGTGACCATCGAGGTGCCGACGAAAATCACCGACAAGCAACGCGCGCTTCTCGAGGAGCTCGCCAAAGAGCTCGGCGAAGACGTCATGCCGCAAACGCGAACGTTTTTGGACAAGCTCAAAGATCTCTTTGGCTAGACGCCTGAGCGTTTACTGACCTAGACGGCTGCGCGAAGCTCGGCTTTTTCGGCTGAGCGAAGCCCCGTTCACAGGCCTGCGTAGCGCGCACGATCGTTCGCGTCGCGATTCGCCCTAAAACAAGCCGTTTCGCGAGATCCTTAGCATGCTCAGGATCCCGAATGCCGACGGCGCGCGAGTTGCTCTTGATGACGTCTCGAGATGAAAAGGCCCGACCTCGTAGTCATCCACTCACCTGTTGGTGGTGGCCATAAAGCCGCCGCGCTCGCCACTGCAGATGCCGCCACGCGCCGCGGTCTTCACGTCGAATTGCTCGATACCTTCGAGCATGCGGCGAAGATCGTCGGCGACACGTACTTGCGCGCGCACCTCACCGGACAGGGGTCTTTTCCTGACGCATATGGCGCCGCGTTTTTTGCAGCGAACCGCCGCGGCGGTGCGTTCGAGCCGATTCGTCGTGGCGCCGACGCCGCGCTCTTTTCGAATCTCGTTCATCATGTCTGCGATCTCGCGCCACGCGCGGTCGTGTCCACGCATCATCTTCCGCTCGTCGTTCTTGGCCGCGCGCGTCGTTACGGATGGCTGAAAGCCCCACTTTTTGCGGTCGTCACCGATTATACGTCGCACGCGTGTTGGGTCGAAAAAGGGGTCGATGGTTTTTTTGCGCCGTGCGCGCGCGCTCGTCATGAGCTCGTTTTGCACGGCGTGGATCCGACGCGCATTTTGCTGACCGGAATTCCAATTCGTCGTGAGTTCCACGCGATCGAAGATTTGCGCGCGCCGGTCGGAAACGAAACATTGAAAGTTTTGGTAACGAGCGGCGGCTTCGGC
>JBDTFL010000156.1:0-3848 GCA_039937955.1 Polyangiaceae bacterium
CCGCTCGGCAACACACCGCAAGGCGTGTTACCGGGAGCAACTACGGGAGCTACCGGTGCAGTCGGGTCAGGCGGACCGGTTTCAACCGGCGTGGTTGGCACCGGCGTTGTGCCGGCGAATGCAACCGTGCAGCTCGCCATCACCGTGCAACCCACGGGCGCGCTCGTTTTTCTCGACGGCAATTTGCTCCAGATTACGCCGCAAGGATTGAACGTTCCGCGCGACGCACGTCCGCACAAGCTGCGTGCGCAGGCCACCGGATTTGCGACGAAAGAGCTGGATTTGACGCTGGATCACGATCAGTCGATCGACCTCGTTCTGACGAAGGGCGGCGGGGGCGGTGGCGGACATCACACGACCGGAAGCAAGCCTCCGGGCGGCGGACACGATTCGACGCCCGACCTGGGCTACTGATCCGCTAAGCTCGCAACATGATCGGTCGGGGGATCTCTCGCGGCTTCGTGACGGTGCTCGGCGCTTCCTCGCTGCTCACGCTCGCGTCGATCGGACACGCAGACGATGCATCGTCGAATCGCGCGGCCGCGCGTGAGCTCGGCGTGCAAGGCGTTTTGCTGGCCGAGAAGGGCAAGTGCGGCGAGGCCATCGAAAAGCTCGAGCACGCCGAAAGGTTGTATCATGCACCTACCACGCTCGAGCGTCTCGGCGAGTGCAAGGTCGAGGTCGGGCGCATCGTCGACGGCACCGAGGACCTGCAGCGCGTCGTCAAAGAAGATCTGCCGGCCGGCGCACCAGCCGCATTTACAGCCGCAAAAGCGCGGGCGGCGGGCATCCTCAAAAAAGCCACGCCGCGTATCGCGCACTTGCGCGTGCACGTGAACGCACCGACCGACGTGAAGCCCGCAGTGACGATGGACGGCTTGCCGTTTCCCGACGTCGCGCTCGACGGCGATCGTCCCGTCGATCCGGGAACGCACAATTTTGCAGCAACCGCCGACGGCATGATCAGAGCCGAAACGACGGTTTCGCTCGGCGAAGCGGAGAGCAAATCGATCGAGCTGAAATTGGTGGCCGACCCGAACGCGGTCAAACCCACGCAGATTTCGCCGCCGCTTCAAACCGATCAACCGAAGCCGCCGCCTCCCGACGACGATCACAAAAAACCGCCGCCGCCTCCCCCTGAATCACCGTCGCACGTGCCGGCGTACATTGCGTTCGGCGTTGGCATTGCGGGTGTTGGAGTCGGAACCGTCACCGGAATTTTGGCGCTCGGAAAAAAGAGCACGCTCGACAACGTATGTGGAGCGTCGAAAACGGGATGTCCGTCGTCGTCGCAATCGGACATCGATTCTGCGAAGACGATGGGCACCATTTCCACCGTCGGTTTCATCGTCGGAGGCGTAGGCGTTGCAGCAGGAATCGTGCTCCTGCTCACCGAAGGCTCATCGTCCAACGCAACGGCAACGGTCGGCAGCGTCCGCGTCAGCCCGGACCTCGGCGCAGGTTTCGTCGGCGCGCATGGCAGTTTCTAAAAACTAGATAACAAAAGCCGAGCTACGCGCAGGCGTCTAGAAGCCGAGCTACGCGCCGCTACGCGCAGGCGTCTAGACTACGTAGCTTCGCAAAAACCGAAGCTGCAAACCGGCGCGCTGGCGGGACACGCCGCGGTCGACGTGCAGGGCGTGCAGCCATTTTTACCAGTCGAAAGTTGATCGTAGTAGCAGCTGCACGAATTGGGCGGTGAGACGGGCGTCATCGATCCGCCTTCGATCGTGCGTTTTACTTTCATCGCGCAGCTCGGCACGAGGTTGTTCACTTCATCGACCTGAATGAGATCGAGACCGCCCGGCGCAACGGAGGTGCCCGTCAAAATTCCGATCACGCGTGCGACGTTCGGGTTGGTGATGTTTCCGCTCGTGTTCACCTTCACGTAAAAATGCGTCGGACCCCAAAGCGCGTAATGACCGTCGCGGACGTTCTGTTTGTCCTTCGAGGTCTCGCTCTGATCCGGGTAGTAGCCGCAGCTCTGACCGGTCTGCTTGAAGGCGAGCATGCGGAGCTGCAGACTGAGCGTGTCGGTAATGTCGGTCTTGGCGAGCACGCCGAGCGTCGCTGCCGGGTTCGTCGATGTCGTGAGCGCGGTGATCATGGCCGACGAAAAACTCGGGTCGCTGTTCTTCCACTTGATCGCGTCGAGGGCGATGTTCCTGCCGATCAAGAGCGATGTTCCGCTGGCTTCGTTGCGTTTGAAGACGAACGTCGGATCCTTCCACGGCGTGATGTTCGCTGCACCGGCGCCGAGCCCATAGATGTAATACGCAGCTGCCGCGCTGATGGAATGCTCGGTCGAAGCCGTCGGAACGACGAAGCCCATCGCTTGGACTGGCCCGAAATTGTCTTGGACGCTTGGTGGCAAACCACCGCTCAGCGAGAAGCACGTGGGCGCAAACACGTCCGATGATCCGATGTCGGCGAACAGCGTTCCGCCTTCGGGAACGGGCAGATCGCACATGACCTCGTTGCCGGTCGTCGAGCTGCCGGGATCGAAATAGGAGCCGGTGCCCGAGATGGGCGTGCTGTTCAAAACGGCGTCGATGCCCAAGCAGGACGTGATGCCTTTGTAGACGATGGTGATTGGGTTCGGGTCGTTGTAGAGCGCCCGCGCGATGGCCGAGACATACGGCTTCACCGTACCGGCGACGTAGACGACCGGGTTGCCGTTGGCGCCACACGGAGCCGCGTGGGCAGTGCTCGCGGCAAAAATCGCTGAGCTGACAATGATCGCGAAAACGCTATTTTTAAAGGGCATTTGCATCTTCATCCTCCATCCGGCGGAGGAACGGGGACGAACGGCAGGCCGCCGTCGAAACCAGGAATGCGCGCGAAGTCGTCGAACGGAACGCAGTTCGATGTGGTGCATGCATTCTGCAACTGATCGTTGTTGGTCGGCGTGCACGGATAACATTGGCCGGGGGTGACGCCGCAATCTGCCGAAAATGGCGAGCCGTCGCCGGGAGTCGTGCTGGTGCCGCCGTCGCCGACCGCATAGTCGCCGAGCCCGAGGATCGCATTGCACGCGAGCGCGCCGCCGAGCGCAGCGATCGCAATTGCGAATCCGATCCAAATTTTGGGAATGCCGTCTTTGAAGACGCGCCCCCGCCGCGAGCTCACCATCCTCGATCGAAGTTACTCAAGCTTGCGATAGAGACAACTCCAATCGGCGCGCAGGTCGCTCGAGGCCATTGGCTTCTGCGCAACGCTTGACAGGGCCAGCTCAGGCTGCCACGAGCCTGGCCTCGCGTGATCGCCCCCGAGACCATCGCCCTCGTCCGCGAACGGACCGACATCGTCGCAATCATTCGCGACAGCGTCCCTTCGCTCAAGCGTCGCGGCCGCTCGTTCGTCGGCTTGTGTCCATTTCATCAGGAAAAAACGCCGAGCTTCCACGTCAATCCGGATCGCGGTTTTTTCCATTGTTTTGGCTGCAAAGAGAGCGGCAGCGCGATCGATTTAGTCATGAAAGAGCAGGGGATGACGTTCCCGGAGGCGATCCGCATGCTCGCGGAAACGGCGGGCATCGTCATCGAAGAGGAGCATCGCGATCGCACTGAGGTCGACCTCGCCAAAAAACGAAAAGACGAGCTCTATTCGGTCACGCAGCTGGCGGCGGTGTTCTTCGAAAAAATGCTTCGTGAGCATCCGCAGCGAAAATACGCGCTCGATGAGCTTTCACGCCGAGGTGTGGCGCCCAGTGATTTCGTGGAGCGCGGCGAGCAAGAGCTCATTCACGAGACCGAGGAAGGCACGACCTTCAAAGACATCGACGACGCGCTGCAGGCCTTTCGCATCGGTTACGCGCCGCCCAATTGGGATGGCCTCGCGAATTTTTT
>JBDTFL010000157.1:0-9401 GCA_039937955.1 Polyangiaceae bacterium
CGTCGGCGTCACGCACGCAGCGCTCAAGCACACGTCGCCCGCCCCGCAGCAGGTCGACGCGCAATGCACGCCGCTCGAACATGCCGCGACGCACTGATCCTCGAAACATTCTTGGCCGACGTTGCAACATGTGGCGGACGCGCCGCAAAGAAGCTGCGACGCGCACGTCGACCCGGAATCGCCGCCGAGGAATCCTCCACCTTCATTTGGTGTGATGCCGGAGTCGAACGTGCTGCCATCGTTTCCGGATCCTGCGTCGAAGACCGACGTGTCGTCGCCTCCGCCGCAAGCCGCGCCACATACAACAAGGGCGAACGCGGCGAGCGACGTGACGCGAACCGCGGAAAAGCGAGAAAGGCGCGAGTCTCCCATTCGTTCCACGTTAGCAGATCCGCCGCGTGCTATCTCATTAGGGAGATGCGCGTCGGGTGGGCGTTGCTTGGAGTCAGCGTAGCGGGCTGCAGTCTGTTCACGTCGCTCGACGGATTGAGCGGCGGTGACGATACCGGTTCCATCTCCGACGCAGCGACACCGGGTGATACGAATGCCGACGCCGTCACGGATTCGAGCGGCGCGTTTTGCGATGGTGGCACGTGCGACGCTGGTTGCACGGGGCTCCCCGGACCGACGATGGTGAGCATCGGAAGCGCCTGCATCGACTCGACCGAGGTCACTTACGCGCAGTATCGAGATTTCATGGACGCAGCGGCAAGCTCGCCGACGACCTTTCCGCAGCCCACCGAATGCACATGGAACACATCGTTCACTCCGAGCCAAGGTTTCACGAGCACCGACCTTCCGTATCCGGCCGCCTACGTGAATTGGTGCGACGCACACGCGTATTGCGAATGGGCCGGCAAGGAGCTGTGCGGATCGTTCGACGGTGGCGCCACGCGTCCGAATGGCTGGACCGATCCGAACGCGTCGATATGGATGAACGCATGCACGAAGGGAGGGCTTCAGAATTATCCGTACGGCACCACGTATCAACCCGACGTATGCAACGTGGGGCAGGGTGATGCCGCGAGCTCAGCGACGCCCGCGGGCTCGATCGCAACGTGCGTCGGTGGGTACCCAGGGTTGTTCGACATGATCGGAAACATCAAAGAGTGGGAGAATTTGTGTGCACCCTCGGGTGGGGACCCCTCGCAAGATCAGTGTCGGCGCAGAGGATCCGGCTTCGATGAGGTCGACTCGGTCGACACGAATTGCGCATGGGACGAAACGGACACGCGCGACCACACGAGCTACACAACCGGCTTTCGCTGCTGCAAACGGCCTTGAGCTTGCACTGACATGGGCGTGATCTCATTTGTCGAATCAAAGTCGCGAGCGTTCGCGATTTTCGCGGCTCTTGGCGTGCTTGCCTGCGTGCTCCTCGCGAGCGTTGGCGGGCTCGGCTGCTCGAGCACCGGAGCGGACGGCGCCAGCGTAACGATCGACGCGGGTCCGATCGACAACGCCGATGACCAAGGCGACGGCGGCACCGTCCAAGATGCGGGCCCCGAAACCGACGGCGACGTTCCCCCGCCCAATGTCGACACCGACGGCGGTTGTCCCGTTCTCAAATTCCCGTCCGGCGTAAATATCCAAACCAAAGCCGACGCGAAGATGACTGCAGAATACACGGGTATTTCGGACAAAGGATCGTACCCGCTGCCGGTCTGTTTCATCGACACAGACGACCTCTACGATCCGGTCACGGGCGACATGAACACCATCGACGTGATGGTCGGAGAACATTTCGCGTTGTCGGAGCTCGTGAGCACGGAGCTTCCGTACGGCCACAAAGTGCTGCTCTCGCCGGTGCTCATCGCCAAGCTCGATGCGTATCGCAATGCGCTCGGCACCGAGGTCGATCTGTCGAGCGGCTACCGATCGCCCGCGCATCAACGTGCGGTTTGCCAAAGCTTGTGCGGTCACGACTCGTGCAGCGGAACGTGCGCCGCGCGCTCACGTCATAGTTGGGGCGACGCCGCCGATCACGCGGTCGTGCCGAGCGCTCATTTTGCGAATGCCGGTTGCGTAGCGCGTTTCAATTACGTCTTCCGCGAAGGCAATCACATGCACCTTGATTTGAATCCCGATCACACGATCTGCACGGTCGACATTCTCTGAGCGTCAGCGTTCGTACTTGCGCACGAGCCGATAAATGTAGGTGCGGTCGATCCCGGCGGCCTGCGCTGCGGCGGTGACGTTGCCGTTGTGACGAGCAAGCAGCCGCTTCAAATATTCGCGCTCGACGTCGTCGTGAAAATCGCGAAACGACTTTTCGAAGCTGGCCGCGAAAGCTGAATCACCAGCAGACGTGGCTTCGGTCGCAATTTTTTCGCTTGGTGGTGGCGGTGCGATCGAGGTCATCGCGCGCGCTTGCTTCGCGCCGAACGCAACGGCGCGCTCCACGAAATTCCGAAGCTCGCGAACGTTGCCGAGCCACGGTAAATCAAGGGCTTCTCGCAACAACTCGGTTTTTTGATCCGGCGTTGCGCTCGGCAAAAAATGATCGAGCAGCGGGATGACGTCATCCATGTGCTGACGAAGCGGCGGCACTTGCAGCGGCAACACCGCGAGCCTGAAATAGAGATCCTCGCGAAACGCGCCGCTCACCACCATGGCGCGAAGATCACGATGCGTCGCCGAGACGATGCGCACGTCGATGGGACGATGATTGGTCTCGCCAAGGCGACGCACGGTCTTCGATTCCAAGACGCGCAGAAGCTTCGGTTGCATCGAAAGCGGGAGCTCGCCGATCTCGTCCAAGAAGAGCGTGCCGCCGTTCGCCGACTCGAAAGCGCCTTCGCGCGACTGCGACGCGCCCGTGAACGCGCCTTTCGCGTGACCGAACAGCTCGCTCTCCAAAAGATTTTCAGGGAGCGCCGCGCAATCAACCACGACGAACGGAGCTTCTTTTCTCGGAGAAGCATCATGCAACGCGTGCGCGACCAGCTCTTTGCCGGTTCCTGTTTCTCCTTGCACGAGCACGGTGGAGGTCGTCGCTGCAACGCGTGCGATCGTCGCGAAGAGCTCGCGCATCGCCACGCTGCTGCCGACCATCGATCCGAAATGCGGGTCGGGCCAAAGCTCGACGCGCGTCTCGACGTCGGCGGGGCTGACGGCGATGACGGTGGATCCCAAGCGAATCGTTCCGCGCTCGGGCACGCGCGCCATGACGACTTGAACGCCGTCGACATACGTGCCGTTTTTGCTGCCGAGATCGCGAATCCAAATTCCATCGTGACGCGGCTCCATCTCGGCGTGCAAACGCGAGACGGTCGGATCCGCAATCTCGAGATCCGCACGCGCAGCCGAGCCTATTAAAAAAGCCCGATTCGCGATCGCCGTGTGCGCACCCTTCGCGTCTTGCCAATCGATGCGCGGATGCCGACGCACGCTGACCTTTGCGTTCGGTGAATCGTGCGCCTTGGTTTCGCTTTCTTCACGCCGCTCGGTCATCGGTCAGCCGAGCTTAGCGCTCTAGGCCGTCGCGCGAAATGGAAGGCCACTTTTGCGGTCGTCTTCCGACACGGTCGGTGCCCACTTGCGCCCGAGCTCGTTCAGCGCGGCCCGTAACGCTTTGGCCTCGGGGCTATCGCGATCGATCTCATAGTCGCCTTCGATGATTCCCACGTCCGCCATCTGTGTGGTGCCTGCGAGGAAGAAGCTGCCAATCTCTGCGGGATCTAAGGCTTCGGGAACCGGGTTGAAGCCGCCCAGCCATCCTTCGAGGCGGAAGGTCGGATTTTCTTCGTCGATCAACGTAACGAACATGAGGCTGTACTCGTCGCCGCTGCTCTCTTCGTCGGTGTCGAGAATATTCGGGAGAATGACCTCGGGATCGGGGGTGCCGTGCTCGGCGTTCACGAACGCGACCTGTCCGGCACGCAGAAATTGCTCGCGGTAAGCCGGGGTAAGGTCGGCGAAGTCAGAGCGGACGAAACCAACTGCGTGGGTGATCTTCAGTTTCATGATGATGCCTGTGTACGTCAAAAAGAGTCGGAAGTGTGGTCAAGAAGTAGAGAGTGATTCATCGGCGCTTCGAAGTCTTGGACGCCGTCGTTTTGGCGGCAACGCGTTTAGGTTTGGCGTTCGCTTTTGATTTGGCCTTCGCTTTTGCAGCCTTTTTTACGGGCTTTGGTGCGCCGTGCAGCGCAGCGCCGATGGCGTCGGTGAGCGCTTCGTCGTCGCATTCGACCGAGCCTTGATTGATGCCGCCCACGCTCTTGGTCGTTCCGGTTTTGAAAATCTCGCCCGAGTCTCCCGCGTATTGCCACACGTCGTAGACGGGTTTGCCTTTGTCGTCGGCGAGCACGCAGAAGTCGAGAAGCGGCAGCAGCGACTCTTCACTCTGCGGATCATCGGCGAGCAGCTTGTCGATCGAAACCGCGCGCCCGTGATAGGCCTTGCCCGCGACCAGCAGCTGCTGCTTGTCGATGTCGGAAAATCCGGAACGCGGCGAACGCGCATCGCGCACCGTGAGCTGAATCGGCGGCGGCCCTCCTTTTTCGAAAGCCGCGATGACCGCGAGCACCGCCGGTGATTCGCGGCCTTGCTCTTTCAGTCGACTGACGACGAGCCGCTTCGGCGTGTCGGTGCTGCCGATGTTGTCGAGCACCCACTGCGCCAGTCTCGGATCCGGAAAGCGCGACAAAAGAGAGGCCGCGACGCGCATGCCCATCGACACGTGCGGAGTTTTGACCGCCTCGAGGATCGCGTTCGCCCGGCGCTCTACCGGAATCGCGGCGATGCACTCGAGCACCAGCTCCTCGTATGAGCCGCCATCGGCAATCGGCAACAGCACATCCCACCGCGGCTCGATGGGAATCTTCGCGCGAACGAGCGATAGAAAAATCGGCCAGGGCGCTCGCTCCCATTGCGCTCTGGTTCCCGGCGCCGTCAGAAATTCGTCGGCGTACGACTTCGCCCATTCTCCGGCTTCGGCACCCAATGTCGTGACGTCGTTCGGCTGGAAGAACCAATCCGCTTTCAGGTTGAAATCTTCCGGCCAAGCGATCTTGACGGCCCCCCACATTTCCAAACGCTCGGCGAGCGAAAATGTCGCCAAGAGAGCGTCGCGCTTTTCTCCCGCCTTGTTCAAAAGCAGCACCGCGCGCCACGTGGGCTCTTTGCGTGTTTCTCCGCCGAGCGTAAAGGTCACCTCTCTGTCGATGGCGCTCGCCGGATCGAGGCCGAGCCAACGTCGACGAAACGCTTTGGATCGCGGCGTTTGGCGATCGATGTCGTTGTTGCTGGTTTTGAGACCGAGATCCGTGACGACCTCCGCGAACGCGCGTTGCGCAGGCGTCAGCATGTCGGCGCGCGGTGGTACGGATTACGTCGGGTAATTCACCGCCGCGAGCGCCGCTGCGAACGCAGCATCGTTGTTCACGTATTCCGAAGGCGCGGAGGCAACTTTCACATTTCGGAACGCCTCGACAGCTGCTTCGGGAAGATCTTTCGGAAACGCATAATCCTTCGGAAGCGGAGTCGACATCGCGCGAGATTACGCGGCGTCGTGCGAAGACCTCAACGACTACGGCGCGGCGACTTCCGTTTTCGCGGAATCGTAGGTGACGACCAATGCGGTACCGCCGGTCTTCGCGTCGAAACACGACTCGATGGTTCCCCAAGCGAAGCGATAGATTTTGTCGTTCAAAGCCTCGGCGGGATCGTACCTGTTTGGCGTGCACTCGTGCGGCGGACCGAGGAAGCTCGCGAGCCACGCTTCGTTGCGCTTCTGTCGATCGATCTCGCCTTCCATCGTCCAGTCATCCCAGCCCGACGAGTCGCGCGCGTGGTCGTTGCTTGGCGTCACCGTCCAATCGATTTGCCAAAGGTCGACATGCGCGAGCACCTCGCCCTTGAAATAGAGCTCGGCGCCGAACAAGAACACGAGGCCATCCATCGCGCGCGGCGCGAGCTTGAAGCTCGACCACGGCGGCGCAGGCGCATCGCTCGCCTCGGAATTCAGGGAGAGTGAGCTTGCGAGAAATGCGGTGCGCGTGATTTGCGGATCGACGATCGCGCCGTCGTCGAAAATGATCTTGCCGGTAGCCGAATCGATCACTCGGCACCTCCCGCGAAAGCACGATTTCTCACTTCCTCGATTTCCCACGCACCGGTGGAGATTTTCGAGCGGCACCTTTTTTGGCGCTCGATTTTTTAGGCGCTGATTTCTTAGGCACCGCTTTCTTGGATGATTTCTTAAATACGGATTTCTTAGATGCTGGCTTCGACACATCGTGCATGGCCTGCGACAAGGCTAGGGCTAAGGTCTTGTCTTGGCTCTCGACGCCGAGCTGCACGACGTCGGCGACGGCAGTCGTCGATCCCTTGGCGAAGAAGGTGCCGGAGTCGCTGTTGTAGAAGAAAAAATCGTAGAGGTGCTTGCCTGCCGCATCGACCACTTGCCCGCGCTCAAGATCGCGCGTCTCGATTTGCGGTGCGTCGCCTTCGGGCTCGTCTTCGCCGGTATTTCGGAAGATCGCTTCCGCAGTCATGACGCTTCCGCCGTAGCGTCGGTTGGCCTCGACGAGCTGCTTTTGCGCCACTTTGTCGAGCTGCGACAATTGCCGAATGTCGACGATGCCGGCCAATGCGAGCTTGGGTATGGCCGGCTGCTTGCCGGGATCGAGTGCCGCCGCCATCTCCGGTGATTTTGCGGCAATCGCATGGAGCTGTTTGAGAAAGTCGCGCGGCTTGCTCACGTAACTCAGCTTGCTCAGAACGTATTGGGTGGCATCGGCGAAAGGATATTTGGCAAGCAGCAAAGGCGCCCAAATACTGATGCGATTGGTATCTAAGGCTTCCGCAATTCTTCTCACTGCCAAGGGCCGCCGCTCTGCCGGAAGCGCCTTCAGAATTTCGTGAAGCGCTCCGAGATGAACCTCGGAGATGTTCCACATTTGGAAAAGAACATCCCAACGCGGCTCCAGCGCAATGCCGGCGCGAACCAGCGCCAATAAGACAGTGATGGCAAAGTCACCGCGCGCACACGGCCCGTGCGCGGTGTAAACCTCTTTGTCACGCGGATCCTCGAAGAAGCCGGCCAGGCGATCGGCAAACCCTGGCGCCCACGCCTCGCCTTCATCGCGCAACTTTCGCGACAGCGCCCACATCTCCATGCCAAGGCCGTAATTTTGGCAATCGCCGATCAGCATGAGCTCGCCCATGATGGGGAGGCGCTGGGTGAGCGGCAGCGTTTTCAGCCAGGCAAAGGCGCGCTTTTCATCGTCCTCTGCCATCGTCAGATAGTGATCGATGAGCGGTATGCGTTTTCCGGCGCCGTCGTCCACCAAGTCGAAGAGAAGCCCGCGCGGCTCGATGCCGAGCCATTGGCGACGCATCCACGCGCGTAGATAGATGGGCAACTTGCACAGGTTGAGACCGGGAACTTCGGCGAGGAGAACGGCCACGCTCCGCATGCGATCCGTAAGATCCGCAGTGGATGCCAAAGGTACAGGGTTGGCGCTTTTGGATGCTTCGTACGTCTGAAAGCCAGCGGTGGTCAGCGCGGCCATCCAAAGGTCTTCGGCTTCACCCAGTAAAGGCTTCTTGTAGCGCGCCGGCATGGCCTCGAGCGCTTTGATGACTTTAACCTTGAGGTCGTCGGGTAATGCGCGCACGCGCGGGTCGTTGATGGATGGCAGGGATCTCATGAATGAACATTAACCCTTTCATACTAAAACTTGTTCACGCTCAAATTTGCACGGCGTCATCGATCACGAACACACCGACCCACGCAGTGGCGTCGAGCGAGCTTGGTCTGCGAGGAACATGTCGACGCGATCATGGGGGTGCTGAAGCCCTCGGCAAAAGAACCGCGCATCGGCTAAATCGCTTTTGTCTCTGCGTCGACGTCAGCCGGTCACGTCCGCCAGACAACCTTGGTAATTGTCCCAGGCTGCGTCCTCGCCGCCACCGAACGACACGGGAAGCTTTGGCAAGGTGCGAAGCGCGTCGTTCACGCGCGCCATGAAGTCCTGCTGTGGCAGGCTCGTGTAGACGTAGAGTCGCTTCGATGTCGGGCTCGTCACCTCGAACGCCATCACGCTCGTGAGGTCGCGTTCGAATGTGTCCTGCAAAGCGGCTTCAGCCTCGGCGAAGAGGGCGACCTCGTTCCGATCGCTCTCTGCGAAGATCGTGGTCGAATCGAACGTCACGTAGACGACGCTCGAGAAGCGACCGGTGTCTTTCAGAGGCTGAAGACGCGTGCGAATGCGGACGCGCATGTTGTCACCAACCGCTTTCGAGGCCTTTTCGTCGTTCAAGACGAGGCCGTTCACGTTCACGACCGGCGGCATCGTGAAGGGCGCGACATAAATCTTTTGACCGAAGACGAAGCGCAGCTTGCGCACGAGATACGCGTACATCTTCGCGTCGATTTGGAAGCGGATCGTGACCCGCGGAATGCCCATCCGCTGCTGGCCTTCGGCGTCGAAAATAAGGGTCAGCTCGCCGGGCGAAAGGTTCACGCCGTGAACACCGCCATAGATGCTGTGGCTCTGGTCGTTCAGCTCGACGTGGAACGTATTGCCGTTGAACGATTCGGCAGACGGATCGTGCTCGAAGCCTTGCTGCAGAACCAGATGCTGCTGCGTTTGCGGGCTCGAGAGCTCGACCATCTGCACATCGTATTCGCTGGTGTAGATCTGAACCTTCGTTGCCGTGAAGTCCGACGGGGGCGGGGGCTCCCGCTTCACTTGTTGCTGTTGCTGCGGCTTCCCGGGGGACATCTGGAATTGCGCAGGGAGGCCCTTTTGCATCGCCTGCGAGAACGCGATCGCTGTCCGCCCGGCATCCGCTGGATCCATCATACGAGCCGTGTAGAAATTCTTGGCTTCATGCCATTGCGCGGGAGCGAAGCCTGCGGGCGCGCAGATGGTTTGCTCTTGCGCGGCGTTCCCCATGGCGGTGGTCATGGCAACGTAAACGGTGGCGTACTGCTCGAGGCTGATCATTGCGAGCTACATACCGCAACGATGGCCGGGACGAGAAGCATGGATTTTCGTTTCGCCTTCTCGTGCGCTGTCGTTGATGTTGGTAGGGTTCGTAGCTTCGCAGCGCGTGCGAATACCTCAACGACTACGACGCCGCTCGGCCATCGTTGATTCGAGCTCAACGCTTTGCCGAACGCTTCGGTCTCGCACTTTTTGGTTTGGCCGTCGTCGAAGTCTTGCGCCCGAGCTTTTTTCCGGCAACGCTTTTCGCTTTCGGCTTGGGTTTCGCTTTTACAGCCTTTTTCCCGGGCTTTGATGAACTGTGCAGAGCCGCGCCGATCGCGTCGGTGAGCGCTTCGTCGTCGCATTCGACCGAGCCTTGATTGATGCCGCCCACGCTCTTGGTGGTTCCGGTTTTGAAAATCTCGCCGGAGTCTCCCGCGTATTGCCACACGTCGTAGACCG